>NZ_JCANTN010000014.1:0-48702 GCF_059568515.1 Soehngenia saccharolytica DSM 12858
AATAATGTAATCTTATGAGAATGGATAGATACTCTTTTTTACAGGTAGTCGCATAAAGGCGTCCTAGGAGGAATTGCATCAACCTCCAAATCCATAAATTAATTATACAATATTGTTCATGGTTCAGGCCAAAATAAACTGGCTTTATGGCTAAGATAAGAAGCCAAAGAAATGTATTTAATGATTAGAAAAGAAGACTATATTATTATTTAAGAAATTGATAATTATTACAGTGGAAAACTGTAATTTGATTATAACTATATTGTACAAGGAGGACAAGAAATGACATATAATTCAAAGATAAAAAGCAAGCAAGCGGACGAGTTGTTTAAAGCTATTCTTTTATTAGAAGATTTAGATGAGTGCTACAGATTTTTTGAAGACATTTGCACAATTAAAGAAATACAGGCAATTGCTCAAAGATTCGAAGTCGCAAAATTGTTATTAGCTAAAAAGACTTATAATGAGATTGAGGAAGAAACAGGAGCCTCCACAGCAACTATTAGTAGAATAAATAGATCTTTAAACTATGGTGCAGATGGTTATAAGATAGTATTTGAGAGAATGGGGCTCATAGACAGCCAAAAGTAATATTTAAGTTATTCTCAATTTAATATGGAATAAAAGAATCAAAAATTATTGTGTCAAAATAATTTTTGTATTCATACAATATTTCTTTAGATTGGATTGTAAAGCCTGCACAATAAATTTTTGTATATTTGATTAAATTTGATGATAACTGGCCTCTTATCAAATGGGGCCTATTATTTTTGAACTACTTTGCTACTCTAATACATTGTTGTTAATTACAGCAGACATTTTGTCTTTAGTCATTCTTATATAAAATTCTATTCCAAAGTTATGTTCTGCAATAAGATTTTATGCTAAATTTTACCCATAAATATAATTTTAAACTGAAGCCATATCAATTCTAATCATTTGACAACACAATCATGCCGTAATAAAATTAAAAAATGATTTATTAAAGGAGCTGATTTAATGAATAAGGATATTTGCTATTGTATAAAGCCTGAAAAACATAATAAAAAAGATTTGATTAAGATAATTAAGGAAAATCCTCAAATCAAATTTGTTTCATTAGCAGGAGTGGATTTGATTGGACATGAAACTGATGAAAAAATACCCATCAATTTGTTTATAGAAAACATTGATGATTTTTTAGAAAAAACAGCTGCACAAACTGATGGATCCTCAGTTTATCTTCCAAATATTGCAACATTAAACGATGCTAAACTTGACATGAAAGTAGATTTGAATGTAAATTGGTTTGTTGACTACAATTACGATAATTTTGATGAGGAGCTCGAGTTGCCAATTGGAACACTGAAAATCCCTGTATTTTTACTGCATGATAACATTGCAGTTGACTCAAGATATATATTAAAACAAGCAACATCTTTTTTCGAGTCTGAAATATTAAATATAATTAAAAACTCATCTGAGTACTTTGATGAATTAGGCATCAATTTTGATGAAATTGAAAAAATTAAAATAACATCTGCTACTGAGCTTGAATTTTGGGTAAAGACTCCAGAGTACGAAAGGGAATTGGAAGAACTCGCTAGCTCTCAAGAGCTGCATGAACAGTATTGGGCAAAGACAAGAGCAGAGGTTAGAACAGCCCTTGAAAACACCTTGCTAGAAATGGAAAAATATGGTTTAAATCCTGAAATGGGGCATAAAGAAGTTGGCGGCGTAAAAGCTAAACTAAATCAAGATGGCTCATTATCTGGGATCATGGAGCAATTGGAGATTGATTGGAAATACGATGATGCGCTTCAAACTGCCGACAATGAAATGTTCATAAAGAACATAATCAGAGAGGTATTCAGACAAAATGGGATGGATGTGACTTTTTTAGCAAAACCTATACCGGGTGTTGCTGGAAGTGGTGAACATACTCATTTTGGAGTAATAGCTAAGTTGAAAAATGGTAAGAGCATCAACTTGTTTTCTCCAGCTAAAAAACATTTTTTAAGTAAAATTGGGTATGGGGCACTTATGGGAATTTTAAAAAATTATGAAATAATCAATCCATTTATAACTTCTTCAAATGAAGCTTTTAAAAGGCTGAAAAAGGGATTTGAAGCACCTATTTGCATAGCTACATCTTTGGGAAAAGACTTTGACACACCATCAAGAAATAGAACGATATTAATCGGGTTAATTAGAGATAATGAGAACCCATTAGCCACTCATTTTGAATTAAGGAGTCCAAATCCTCATACAAACACATATTTATGCATAGCTAGTGTATTGATGGGTATGCTTGATGGAATAAGTTATGCTCTAACTAGCAACTTAGACGAAGATAATTTGCTAAAAGAATTATCTAAAGAATATGGGGAGGAATGTAGTTATTTAGAAAAATTTAGGGTATATAGGACGGAAGAAAACATATTTGATGATTATTCAGACGATGAAAGAGAGAAAATGTTTGGCAAAGTGCCATCAAATGTTTTTGAAAATGTTAAGTTTTTTGACGAGCAAAAAGAAAAATTGAAAGTTTTATATGAAGGAGAAGTATTTACCACTGAGATCATCGAGAGCTACAGGATAGCTATTATTGACAAATGGCTAACTGAAATTGAATATCGAATCATACCTAACTTCATTAGAGAAATCAGAAGTTTTAAAATGTTGCACAACATATCTACATCAAACGAGTTAGATATTGTAAACTGGGCAGAAATAGAACGTCTTAAAAATGAATTGATGAAAGACAGCCTAAATAAGAAAAGCTTATTCACTCAAATCAGAGAAGCAATCGCTGACAGAAATTTAGAATTGGTTTCAGAACTGCAAAAGGAAATTTATCAAACAATGGAGAAATTAGAAGAAATTTATGCTAGGTACAAGATGAACTTACTAGATATTTAATGTTTTTAATCTATATTTGGAGGCAAACATGAAAAGATATTTTATTGTAGTAATAATTATTTTGATATTGGTTTATCCTCTTTACCTATTAGTTGATCATTATAGTTATATTTCAAAGAGTTATGAGCAGGATGGAATCAGGTTTACCTCCAAAGTAGATGACAAGCATTTTTATATATATGATGGAAATGAATTTAACAAGATATTTATAAAAGGCGTCAATATAGGAGCTACTAAACCTGGCTACTATCCAGGCGAATTTGGTATAACAAAAGATGACTACACAAAATGGTTTTATGATATTTTAGAGATGAATGCAAATACTATAAGAGTGTACACAATAATGAAACCAGAGTTTTATGATGCTCTTTTGGAGTTCAATAAAAATAGTGAAAAACCATTATATTTAATTCATGGCCTTTGGGTGAATGAAGAAGATATTAACACTTACATGGATGCTTTTAATCCAAAAATTAAAGATGAAACCATCAAAGAAGCACAAACATTAGTCGATGTAATTCATGGAAATGTCAATTTATCAGCACAAAAAGGCAAGGCATCTGGAATTTACACAAGTGATATATCAAACTATGTAATAGGCTTTATATTAGGAATTGAATGGGATCCCTATTTTGTAATTAACACAAATGAAAAGAATTCAATGACAGATAATTACTCGGGAAACTATTTATATACTCAAAATGCTTCCCCATTTGAGATATTCTTATGCGAACTTGCTGATAAAACAATCGCATACGAAACTGATAATTATAAAAGGCAAAGGCCAATAGCCATATCAAATTGGCCCACTACAGATCCATTAAAACATCCAAACGAGCCTCTAGAGACAGAAGACATGGTCAGTGTAAATGTAGAAAAAATCAAATGGAAAGATACATTTTTACCTGGCATGTTTGCATCATATCATATCTATCCATATTATCCTGACTTTATGAATTATCAGCATGAATATGCTAATTATGTGGATGAAAACGGCAAAATAAATCCGTACCGAGCATATCTGGAAGATTTAATTAAAATACATACTATGCCAGTTGTAGTCGCTGAATTTGGAATTCCAAGCTCAAGAGGGATGGCGCATGTAAACATTCACAATGGATATAATCAAGGATTTGTAGAGGAAACAAAACAGGGAGAATACTTGGTGAATATGCTGAATGATATTCACCAGGCAGGATATGCGGGAGCGCTTATATTTGCGTGGCAGGATGAGTGGTTTAAGAGGACTTGGAACACAATGGATTTTGACAATCCTGATAGGAGGGCTTATTGGTCGAATATCCAAACAAATGAGCAAGTGTTTGGCCTTTTATCCTTTGACCCGGGAACAGAAGACAGTATCAAATACAATGATGGAGATTTGAGCGATTGGAAACAAGAACTTTCGCATGGAGACAGTGAATTATCGTATTCAATTGATAGCGATGAAAGGTATATATATCTAAAGATAATAAAAAATAATTTCAATCAATATAAAGACAAGCTTTTTATAGCCGTGGATACTATAAAGAATCAAGGCAATTTAAATGCAACAGATTTAGACTTAAAACTAGATTTATACTCAGATTTTCTAATTGTAATCGATGGAGAGGAAAACTCAAGAGTTTTAGTAGATTCATATTACGATCCTTATTATTACCTTTATGCATATAAACTAGGATTTGAAGAAAGAAACATCGTATATGAGAACAAAAACAATGGAATTTTCAATAAAATTTATCTCCCGCTGAATAGACCACTGTATTTACCTGAGGATGATATATATTTGCCAATGCAAAAATATGAAACAGGCAAATTAAAATATGGGATTGGCAACCCTACTAATTCAGAATTTGATTCATTGTCTGACTTCTATATAAATGGAGATATTATAGAATTGAGAATACCTTGGATGCTTTTTAATTTCATGGACCCTTCAAATAAGGAAATTATATCCGATATGTATAAAAATGATATAAAAGGAACGACCATAGATGATATTACATTCCAATTCATTTCAAGGAACGAGATCGAAGATAAAAAGACAAATATAATTGTCTATAATTATAGCAAATGGGACATGCCCACCTATCATGAGAGATTAAAAAAGTCATATTATATTGTTCAAAAAGCTTTGAAAGAACTGGAGTGAAAAAGATGAAAGACTATATTTTATTTTTATGTGAGTGCGACATTGACGAAAGAACAGCAGAAGAATTGCATAAAGAAAATATTGAATGCTTATTTCTTAAAAATGAGATTCTTGAAGCAATAAAGTTATTCAGTCCCTTGGCTTTAGTGGTTGATGAACTCAAACTTAATTTGCTTGAAGTCATAAAAGAAAACAAAACTCCAATTATAGTTTTAGCAAAAAACGATAATGAAAAACAAAGCGAGAGAGAAAATTTCAATTTTGTAAGAATAAATGACATTTGGGAAATTGTCAATTTAGCCAAGCTCATAAAACTATCTGCTTACTTTAGTATATATTCATTCAATTCAAACATTTTTAGAAAAGATATTGGAGAGAATATTTTATTGAGGTCATTGCAAAACAAACCTTTAGGCATAAAAAATAGATATCTCTTGATCACGAAATTCTTTGACCAAGGAAGTACTGAATTTCAAGAGAAAAAATATAGAGAGTTATATAGTAGCATAAATCATTTGTTTTCAACGTATAATTATTTTATTAAAGCGTTTTTGACCTATAGAGTAGACATTAGCACATTTGCTTCCTTTTACACTAATCTTGATTTAGATAACTTTATAAAGAACCTAAAAAAAACCATTTCCACATATTACAATGGAGATTGTTTCTATGCACATAATATCAATTTGAAATTTAAAATTATAGACTTGAAGAACAATGCAAACAAAGTAAATCTTGAAGACTTTTACTATTTTAATCAAGATGAGATTTTCAACAAAGATATATTAGTAGAATCCGATAGAATGGAGTCAAGTAGAATATTGTTGATAGATGAAGATAATATAATAACAAATATACTAAAGTACAGGTACACGAACAAAGGATATGATGTTATCGTATTTAATGATCTATTGGATGCTTACAATTTTTTAAATGAAAACAAAGCAGACCTTGTAATTACTGAGTTATACACTAAAAGCATGAATGCAGACGATTTTTTAATAAAGCTAAAGGAACAAGAAATAGACACCCCTGTCATAATTTTAAGCGGTCAAAAAAACGAATCTCTTGTAAATAAAATATTGAATTTAGGCGCGGTTGATTATATATCTAAACCATTCTCACCCATTGAATTGGATGCGAGATTGGAAAAAATGTTGGGTTAGGTGAAGAGAATGGAACTCATTATAGTCTATTCAATTGTTATATTTATTGTTTTGATATTATCTCTCTATGTATATTTAATATTTGAGAGATTAAATGATAAAAGAAAATCAAAGCTATCACATAAGAGTGAATTCGAGATCTCAACATTACTTGATAAAATAATTTCCAAGATAGATCAAAATGAAATAAACAAAGATGATATTGAATTGCTAAAGTCATTTTTAAAATCTGACTTGACTGCTCAGATTTTAACTGAAAAGTTTATTCACTATATAGATAGCTTTAAAGGCACTTTTTTAGAGCAAACTGTAAAGTTATCTGAGGAGATAGGGATAGTAGACTATCATATAAATAAACTTTCAACTAGAGACAAAAATGCCAGAATAGTAGCGATTAAAAATTTGGGAGGATTAAGGAATAAGAAAGCCCTAGACCATATCTTACAAATGCTAAACACCTCAAATCCTGAGCAAATCTACACAAGTTTAAAGGCGATTTCCAATATCGGCGATGAAGAGTATTTTATACGCGCTTTTCAAATGATAGATGAAAGCACTTCTCTTAGTGAAAGAAGCCTTATCGAAATAGCTGACGGATTTCAAGGAGATAAAACGAGAGTTTATTTAGAATTGATGAATTCACAAAACGATTTTATTTCTACAGTATTCATAAAATCTGCAGGTAATTTTAAAAACACAATTTTGTTAGATGAAATTTATAAATTTATTGATGATCCGAATAATGAGAAAAAAATAGCTGCAGTTAGAGCTTTTGGAAACATTGGAGATAACAGGTATATTGATGATATTATCAAACATGCAAAGAGTGATTCTTGGGAATTAAGAGCAACAGTTGCTAAAGTTTTAGGTCAATTAAATGATGCCAAAGCAATAGAAGCCTTATTAGAATTAGTAAGAGATGAAAACTTCTTTGTGAGAAGAAATTCCTCTGATTCGATAATAAGCCTAGAAAGTGGTTTGGAAGCGGTAAAAAAAGTTCTTTTAGGAGATGATAAATTTGCTATAGATTCGATAATTGATTCTATAGAAAGAAAATTTACTTGGGACGAACTTGTTGAATATGACAAAAAACATGATGAGCCTAAACTTACTGACTTAATAACCAAATACATTAATCAACAATAACATGGGAGAAATCTATATGATTACGAGATTTGTATTAGGATTTAACTTTTTTATAATATTTTATGTCTTTGCAATTAATTTCATATATTTTATACAATTAATTTTGTCGATTTTTAATTTATATGGATATCTAAAAAAAATGGAATATTCAGATTACAAGAATTATGTGTTTTCTGAAAATATGATACCAATTTCTATATTAGTAGCAGCGTATAATGAAGAAAAGACCATAGTAAGCAATGTCGCATCGCTTTTAGCATTAAAGTATCCAATGTTTGAAGTTGTAGTAGTAAATGACGGATCAAGAGACAATACATTGAAAGAGCTACAACTAAATTATGAGCTAGAAAAAATAAGTAGACCTATGTACAAGAGAATATTAACAAAAGAAGTTAAGGGGATTTATACTAGCAAAAAATATTCAAATCTTATAGTCGTTGACAAAGAAAACGGAGGGAAAGCAGATGCGCTTAATGCTGGTGTTAATATTTCCAGATATCCAATAGTATCTTCAATCGACGCTGATTCTATATTAGAGTCCGATGCACTTGTGAGAGTAGTAATGCCATTTATCGAAGATAAAAATACCGCGGCTGTAGGAGGGATTGTCAGAATAGCAAATGGATCAGATATTAAAGATGGCAGAGTTATAAATGTCAATATACCAAAGAGCCATCTGGCAAGGTTTCAAATTGTAGAATACTTGAGAGCGTTCTTGATTGGTAGAGTAGGTTGGGATTCTATAAATTCTCTGCTAATAATCTCAGGGGCTTTTGGAGTTTTTAGAAAAGATATTCTTATTAAAGTCGGGGGATACGCCCGTACAATTGGAGAAGATATGGAATTGGTTTTAAAAATTCATAAATATTCATTAGAGAATAAATTGAATTTAAGAGTAAAATTTATACCAGATCCCGTTTGTTGGACTCAAGCACCAGAAAATATAAAGAGCTTGAGGACACAGAGAAGAAGATGGCAAGTGGGTTTAATGCAGAGCTTGTTTTCACATAAAAACATGTTATTCAATCCTAGTTACAAACAAATAGGAATTTTTGCACTGCCTTATTATTGGATTTTTGAGATGATCGGACCACTGGTAGAGATATTAGGATATATTTTGATCCCTGTTTCATACTTTATTGGCATCTTGAATTTAAAATATATGATATTGTTTTTTAGTGCATCTGTATTATATGGGATTATATTGTCTTTGGGAGCACTGTTGTTGGAAGAGTACACTTTTCACAAATACCCTAAACCGAAACATATTATTATACTATCGATTTACGCAATATTGGAAAACTTTGGATTTAGGCAACTTATGACTTATTACAGGGTAGAAGGAATAATTAGGTATAATAAATTGAAAAATAAATGGGGAGAGATAAAAAGAAAAGAATTTTAAATGAGAGGATGCATATCCTCTCATTTTGCACTAATTATATTTTTTCCATTTTTCTTAGCTTTTAGCAATTCTATATCTGCTTTTTCGATAGCCTTGTTGTAATCATCTGTAACTTCATCCAATGCGATTTCATAAATTCCAAAACTTGCAGTAATATTTATTTCCATTTCATTGTAGAATATCTTTTTATTTTCGAGTGTATGTCTTATTCTATCAGCTACTCTAATAGCATTTGATTTATTTGTGTTTTGGAGTATTATTACAAATTCGTCTCCTCCAAATCTCGCAATCCAATCATCTTCTCTAATGCACATCATTGCTAAGTTAGCAAACACCTTGAGCGCTTCATCTCCAGCCAAATGGCCAAAAGTGTCGTTGATGTATTTGAAGTTATCCAAATCCGCCATGATAACTGAAATAGGGTAATTATTGACAGCGGAGTTATATATGTCAGCAGGCAATCTAGTCGCCAGATAGTTGCGATTATAAGCACCAGTAACTGGATCAATCGACAATGCATTGTTTACATCTTTGATTTGTGAATTCAAATTTAGATTTAAGTTGTTTTCGACATCCTTTAACGTTAAAGAATCCGAAGTGTTTTTTATGAATTCAACTATGACTTTTTCTCTTTCGATCCATATAGGTACAGCCATCACAATATATGTATCTTTACCTTTTTGTTCAAATTTTAGGCTAGTAGTTTCAGCGTTATAGGATTTCATAGAAACGCAGTTTTCACATATTTTGCCGTTATTCCAGAACATATAGCATGGAGCATAATCCAATACTTTTTCATCAACATTTGATTTGAAGTAGTAGACTTTTTTTGTTATCGGATTAATAATTCTTATTGAGTCGTATATATTAGATAATGTATCAATTGAAGACATGAGAGCATCTAAGTTCAATTCATTTAACAATCAAATCTCCTCCTATTAGACAGATTATACTAAATCGGTTACAATTTTGCAATAAATATATTTCCAGTAATTTATTATGTTAATATGTTAGATAAAGGACTTTTAAGATTAACTTTCATTGGAAATTAAACTAATAATGCTATATAATTATTGTTAGATTAGTTGGGATGGTGAAAAAATGAATTATTTAGATGGACTGAATGATAGACAGAAAGAAGCTGTTTTATATAATGAAGGACCACTTTTAATTATGGCAGGAGCAGGCAGCGGAAAGACAAAAGTGGTAACTCATAAGATCGCTTATATAATAGATAAAGGTTTGGCAAAACCTTCTGAAATTTTGGCGATTACATTTACAAACAAAGCGGCAACAGAAATGAGTGAAAGAGTAGAGAAATTAATAGATGTAGATGTTCTTTCAATGTGGATTGGAACTTTTCACTCAATCTGCGTAAGAATGCTCAGGAAAGATATAGATAAATTAGGCTACAGTTCGAACTTCACTATTTATGACAGGGATGACCAAATCACACTTATCAAAGAATGCATGAGAGAACTAAACTTAAGCAAAGAGACTTATAAGGAAAGTTCAATATTAGCTAAGATAAGCAGTTTGAAAAATACAAGAGTGACTCCTGATGAATACATAAATGAAAACTACAAGGACTTTAGGGAGAGAAACATTGGTGAAGTATACGCATTATATGAGAAAAAATTAAGAGAATACAACTCTCTTGATTTTGATGATTTATTGATAAAAGCAGTGGAATTATTGAATGACAATTTAAACATAAGGAGATATTACCAAAACAAGTTTAAATTCATTTTTGTAGATGAATATCAAGATACTAATAAAATTCAGTACCTATTTGTGAGACTATTGACTACAAAACAGAATAAGATTTGTGTAGTAGGAGATTCAGATCAAGCTATTTATTCTTGGAGGAATGCAGACATATCAAATATTCTTGACTTTGAAAAAGACTTTGAGGGAGCAAAAGTCATATTGTTGGAGCAGAATTACAGATCCACAAAAAAAATTCTAAAAATAGCAAATGAGGTCATAAAAAACAACAACTACAGGAAGCATAAGGACCTTTGGACTGACAAAACAGATGGGGATGATGTCACTTACGCTGAATTAGAGTATTCAGAGGATGAAGCGTATTTTGTTGCCAATAAGATTAACAACTTGCTATACAAGGGATATAAACTCAAAGATATAGCTGTTTTGTACCGCACAAATGTACAATCGAGGCCATTTGAAGAAGCATTTATGGCAGAAGAAATTCCATATAAAGTGGTTGGAGGATTGAAGTTCTATGATAGAAAAGAAATTAAAGATATAGTTTCCTATCTTAAATTCATTCAAAATCCGAATGACAATATCTCCCTTAAGAGAATTATAAATGTGCCTAAAAGGGGAATAGGCGATTCTACAATTAAAACTTTAGAGGAATTATCCAACAAACAAAATGAATCCATATATGAGGTAATGCTGGATAAAAACATTCTTAACGCTAGCTTGACGCAAAGAGCTATAAAAAGCATCGATTCTTTTTTGCAACAAATAAATCTATTGATTGCTAAAAAAGAGCTGTTAGGAGTAAAAGAATTTATAGAAGAAGTGATTAACTCAACAGGATATATACAAGAGTTAGAAAAAGAGGATACGATTGAAGCAAAGACACGCATTGAAAACATAAAGGATTTTCTATCAGTTGCGGTTAATTTTGAAAACAAAAATCCAAATGGCACTTTGGAAGATTTTTTAGCATCTGTTTCATTATTATCAGATGTAGACAAGACAAATGACCAAGAAAATGCTGTATCGCTGATGACAGTGCATAGTGCTAAAGGGCTGGAATTTAAAGTAGTATTTTTAGTTGGAATGGAAGAAGGCCTTTTCCCAATATCAAGGAGCTTGGAAAGCGAGGATGATTTAGAAGAGGAAAGAAGGCTATGCTATGTGGCGATTACAAGGGCAAAAGAGAAGCTCTTTGTAACCAGCGCCAAAAGAAGAACTATTTACGGCAATACCAATTATACATTACAATCAAGGTTTATTAAAGAGATGGGAAATCTTCTAGAGCTTGATGAGAGTATAAAAAGTGAAAAGAAAGAAAAAGAAGACAAAGCTAGAGAAAGATTGGTAGATTATATTGATTATACAAAAGATCATTACTCTCACAAAGTAAATTATCAACAAATGGCCAACAAACCAATTAAAACAAACAAGGACAATATAGAAGTAGGCATGAAAGTGCAACACTCTAAATTTGGCGTAGGGATGGTTGTAATGATTAAAGATGAAGGAAATGACAAAAAAATCACCATAGCTTTTGATCAAGGAGGAGTTAAAACTTTACTCTATTCAGTAGCACCTATAACCATATTATAGGAGGGCTTTATGGACTATTTAAAGAGAATGGAAGAGCTTATTGCCATAATTGAAGACTTAAACTACCACTATTACACATTAGATGAGCCAAAGGTAAGTGACATTGAATACGATAAGTTATATGATGAACTAGCAGATCTTGAAAAGAAAACAGGTGTTGTGCTACCATACTCGCCTACTCAAAGAGTTGGTTCTGAGATTTTAGAAGGGTTTCAAAAGCATACTCATTTATCGAGATTATGGAGTTTGGATAAGGTAAGAGACTACAATGAACTGAGAAACTGGGCAAAGAAAATAGAACAATTTGTAGAGGAATATAACAACTCAAATACTGAAAAATTACCAGATGTATCATATGTACTCGAATATAAATTCGATGGATTGACAATAAACTTAACATATGATAACGGGAACCTAGTTCAAGCAGCTACAAGGGGAAATGGCATAGTAGGTGAAGTTATTCTGCCACAAGTAAAAACTATAAAATCCATACCTCTGAGAGTTAAATATAAATATAAATTTGAAGTACAAGGAGAGGCAGTAATGCCATTAAGCGCTTTGGAAGAGTACAATAAGACGGCTCAAGAACCATTAAAAAATGCTAGAAATGCTGCGGCTGGGGCTCTTAGAAATTTGGATATAAATGAAACCAAGCGAAGAAACTTAAAAGCACTATTTTACAACGTAGGGTATATAGAGAACTTTAAGTTTAAAACTCATATGGAAATGATAGAATTCATTAAGGAAAATAGAATTCCAGTATTTGATTACATTAAATTATATGGAAATATCGATGAATTAATAGAGGAAATTGAATTTCAAAAAGATCACAGAAAAACTTTGGATATATTAACCGATGGAATGGTCATAAAGGTAAATGATTTGCAGACCAGAGAATTATTAGGAAATACAAATAAATTTCCAAGATGGGCAATTGCGTATAAGTTTGAAGCAGAAGAAGTCAGTACTAAGATAATTGGAGTTGAGTGGAATGTTGGGAGGACTGCAAAAGTTACACCTACAGCCATATTAGAACCTGTTGAAATAGGTGGAGTAACTGTCAAAAGAGCTACATTAAACAATTATGACGATATAGTGAGGAAGAAAATAAGACTTGGCGGAAGAGTGTTGATAAGGCGGTCAAACGATGTAATTCCTGAGATACTTGGGAGCTTGCCGACAGATGAACCAACTGAAGAAATAAAAAAACCAACTCGTTGTCCGGCTTGTGGTAGCGAACTAATTCAAGATGGAGTCCACATATTCTGCCCAAATTCTATTTCTTGCAAACCTCAGCTTGTTTCAAGACTTGTCCATTTTGCTTCAAGAGATGCAATGAATATAGTAGGTTTTAATGAGAAAACCGCTCAGATGTTTGTGGATAATTTAGGAATTACAGAGTTATCTCAAATATATGATGTCACTTATGAGGATCTATTGAAATTAGATGGATTTAAAGATAAAAAGGCAAAAAATTTGCTCAATGCAATTGAGAAAAGCAAAGTTGTCACATTAGATTCTTTTATATATGCACTCGGAATCACAAATGTTGGCATAAAAACAGCTAGGGATTTGGCAGAGCATTTTAAATCTCTCGAAGCACTTATGAATGCAACATATGATGAGCTTATATCCATTAAAGATATAGGAGATGTAGTAGCCAATAATATTTTGGAATTTTTTCATGATGAAAAGATTAAATCCAGCTTAGAAAGATTATTATCTAAAGGAATACTCATAAAATCTGTTGAAGATAATAAAAAAGAAGGCATATTTACTGGCAAAAAAGTCGTAATAACAGGAAGTATAGAAGGTATAAAGAGATCCGAGCTTTCTGATATAATTAGAAATATGGGAGGAGAAGTGCTAAGCTCAGTTACTAAGCAAACAGACTATGTTATTGTTGGAACTGATCCTGGAAGCAAATTAGATAAAGCTAAAGCATTAGGGATTGAGATAATAGATGAAGATAAAATAAAATCAATAATTGATGATTATTTAAGAAAGGAGACAGTGCAATGATAAGCAAAGAAGAGGTCAGAAATATTGCTCAAATAGCGAAGTTGAAATTTAATGATGATGAATTAGAAAGCTTCACTGAAAAATTCTCTCTAGTTCTAGATTTCGTTCATCACATAAATTCTGTTGACACAGAGGGTGTTGAACCTTGTTATGGAATTAGCGATGAAAATGGTTTTTTCAAAGAATACGATAAAGACCAAACTCTCAACAGAGAAGAGGTTCTTAAAAACACAACCGAATCAGAATATGGTTACTTTAAAATACTCAAAGTAGTTGAATAAAAGGGGTGTAGCAATGGATATAACTAGTTTAAAATCATGGGAATTGAGAGAAAAAATACTTAAAAAAGAAATATCTTCTTATGAAGTAACCGAAGCTTTTTTAGAGAAAATAGACGAAGTTGAAGATGAAATCAACGCTTTTATAACAATCGACGCGGAAAGAGCATTAGAGTCAGCAAAGATAGTTGATCAAAAGATCATGGAAGGCAAGAAAGTCGGAATTTTAGCTGGACTTCCAGTAGCCATAAAAGATAATATAATGACAAAGAATTTGAGAACTACTTGTGCTTCTAAAATGCTTGAACACTACGTTCCTCCATATAATGCAACTGTGATAGAAAAGATTAGAATAGAAGATGGAATTATTATAGGTAAAGCAAACATGGATGAATTTGCAATGGGGGGATCTACAGAAACATCATATTTCGGACCAACAAAAAATCCTAGAAACAAATCAGTCGTTCCTGGAGGATCGTCGGGAGGCTCTGCTGCTGCAATAGCTGCACAAGAAGCTGCATTTTCTTTGGGAACAGATACTGGAGGGTCAATAAGGCAACCCGCAAGTTACTGTGGTGTCGTTGGGGTAAAACCAACATATGGCCTAGTTTCTAGATACGGAGTTGTACCGATGTCGAATTCATTAGATCAAGTTGGGGTTTTTGGAAAAGATGTAAAAGATGCTTACATCGCACTTAAGAGCATAGCTGGTTTTGATCCGCTTGATGCAACATCTTCCAAAAAATACAGCTTAGAAGATATTAACTTTGAAGAAATATCGTTAAAAGGTTTAAGAATAGCATTGCCTAAAGAATACGACGAACTCAGAGTAGAGGGAGATCAAAAGATAAGAGAGATTTTTGAAAACAAATTAAGGGTTTTCGAGAACAATGGCGCAATTATTGAGTATGTTTCATTGCCTTATTTGAAATACGCGTTGGAAACTTATTACTTGATTTCTACCGCAGAAGTTAGCACAAATCTATCTAGATTTGATGGAATAAGGTATGGGCATAGAGCATTAGAATATAATACATTGGATGAACTTTATATAAACTCTAGAACTGAAGGGTTTGGAGAAGAAACAAAGAGAAGAATCATGATGGGAACATATGCTCTTTCTCAAGGCTATAAAGATGAGCATTATAAAAAAGCACTAAAAATAAGAACTCTTATCAAAGACGATTATGATAGAGTTTTCCAAAATTTTGATGTGATTTTATCTGTCACATCCCCTATACTGCCATTTCCATTTGATTCAGTAATCAATTCTCCGGTGGATATGTACAAAGCTGATACTTACACAGTTCCAGTCAACCTAGCTGGATTATGTGCCATAAGTGTTCCAATGGGCGAAGTTGATAATTTGCCAGTAGGATTGCAAATAACGGCAAATAGGTTTAATGAGAAGAAGTTATTTACCGCAGCTTATGGTTATGAAAGGAGTGCTAAATAATGAGCTATAAAACTCTTGTAGGTCTTGAGATACATGTTGAACTGATGACGGAAAGAAAGATGTTTTGTAATTGCAAGAATGAATTTGGAGCTATGCCAAATACAAATGTATGCCCAGTATGTTTAGGACTCCCAGGAGCATTGCCAGTCATGGACAAAGAAGCTGTGGAGTATGCGATAATGGCAGGTATAGCATTTAATTGCGAGATAGATAGAACTATTATTATGGACAGAAAGAGCTATTTCTATCCGGACTTGACTAAAGGATATCAAATATCACAATCTGATTTTCCTCTATGCAAAGGTGGATTTTTGGAAATAGACTCAGAAGAAGGTGCTAAAAAAATAAGGCTAGAAAGAATTCACATTGAGGAAGATACAGGGAAGCAAATTCACACAGACAATGGAACAACATTACTAGATTTCAATAGAAGCGGCGTTCCTTTGATAGAGATTGTCACAAAACCTGATATAAACTCAGCAGAAGAAGCGAGACTGTTCTTAGAGAAGTTAAAGAATACTATCAAATACATCGGAGTTTCAGATGTAAAGATGGAAGAAGGCTCTCTAAGATGTGATGTAAACATAAATGTAATTGATGAGGAAAATAATATCAAGTCTAATATTTCAGAGATTAAAAACTTAAACTCATTTAAATCAGTAGTTAAAGCGATAGAGTATGAAGAAAAAAGGCATATTGAATTGTTAAAAAGCGGGAAAAACACAGAGAAAGAGACTAGAAGATTTAACGAACTTACTGGTGAAACTATCTTAATGAGGAAAAAATTCCAAGCGTCAGACTATAGATATCAATTTGAAGGAGATTTAAAGCCAATACATCTGTCAGATGATTGGATAAAACAGATAGAATCGTCTATGCCAGAATTGCCAGATCAAAAGAAAAAAAGATTTATTGAACAATACAAAATTACTGAATACGATGCATCGGTATTGACCCAGTCAAAAGAATTATCCATCTTTTATGAAGAACTAGCAAGTCTTATAGGTGACTCCAAATTAGCTGCCAATTGGATTATGACAGATGTCTTGAGAAGATTAAAAGAAGAAGATAAAGAGATATCAGAACTAAATTTAACTGCGCAGTCATTAGCAGAATTATTAAACTTTGTTAAATCAGGTAAAATCAACAACAATACTGCTAAAAAAGTTCTGAGAGAAATGTTAGAAACCAATGAAACTGCAACCTCTATAATCGAGAAACATGGACTAATACAAATTAGCGATGAAGATGAACTTGAGAGGATAATAGATGAAGTAATAAGTGAAAATCAACAATCTATTGAAGATTTTAAAAATGGCAAAGACAGAGCATTAGGGTTTTTAATGGGACAAATAATGAAAAAGACTAAGGGTAAAGCAAATCCCAACACTGCTAATAAGATACTAATAGACAAAATAAATGGAAATTAAATTTCCATTTATTTTGATATTATATAAAATGATAGGAGGTTCAACATGGCTAAAAAGAGAAACTTAACCGCTAAAATTTTAACATCATTGGCATTTGGACTGATTGTTGGCATAATTGTATATCAATTACCTAGTTCAACGTTTAAGGAAACCATTCTCATCAATGGAGTATTTCAGTTTTTAGGACAAGTTTTCTTAAGAGCAATCATGATGGTGGTTATACCATTGGTATTTGTTTCACTAGTAAATGGGGCTGCCAACATGGGAGATGTTAAGAAATTGGGAAGAGTTGGAGTAAAAACCATTTTGTTTTACCTTACAACAACTGCATTGGCTGTAACACTAGCTTTGGCATTAGGTTATTTCTTAAAACCTGGATATGGATTAAACATGGGTAGCATTTCTTCTGTCGAAGTGACAATAGCCGAAAAGACACCGCTTATACAAGTACTCTATGAGATGATACCTAACAATGTGATAGCTGCTATGGCTAATGGAAATATGCTTCAGATAATCATATTTGCATTAGTTACAGGAGTGGCTCTATCTATGTTGGGAGATAGAGCGAAGACAGTGTTAAAATTATTCGATGAACTCAATGAAGTTGTGATGAAGCTTGTAGAAATTGTAATGTTGTTTGCACCTTTTGGGGTATTTGGGTTAATTGCTAAGACTTTCTCCACTGCTGGATATTCTGCCATGATACCTTTATTAAAATTCATATTGGTAGTGTATTTAGGCCTTGTAATACATATGATTGTAGTATATGGGCTGCTTCTGAGAGGTCTAGGCAAATTAAGCGTGACAAAGTTTTTTAAAAAGTTTTCGCCAGCAACGTTTGTGGCGTTCTCTACTGCAAGTAGTTCTGCAACAATTCCATTTTCTTTAGACATATGCGAAAACAAAATAGGAGTATCCAAAGACATTGCTTCTTTTACTATCCCTTTAGGGGCGACAGTAAATATGGATGGTACTGCAATAATGCAAGGGGTAGCAGCATTTTTTGTAGCGCAAGTTTACGGCGTAGACCTTTCATTTTCTGCTATGTTAACTATAGTTTTAACTGCGACATTAGCGTCGATAGGTACAGCTGGAGTTCCAGGTGCAGGAACGATTATGCTGTCCATGGTACTTCAATCTGTAGGGTTGCCGCTCGAAGGCATTGGACTTATTATGGGTATAGATAGAATAGTAGACATGGGGAGAACTGCAGTAAATGTTACTGGGGATGCAGTATGTACCACAATTATTGCAAGGCAAGAAAACGAATTGAATGAGAATATATTTAATTCTTAAGAAGCTGATTTTCAGCTTCTTTTTACTTGCGAAAGGGTATATATATTTCGAAAGGAGGAGTGGATATTAAGAAGTTAAAAATTGATTTTTTCCACGATGTTTTATGAGCGTGGTGCTACGCACTATCGCCTAGGTTAAGGCAATTATGTGCTAGAGATATTGGCTTAAATGAAAAAGAATTTGATAGATTGTTAAGTGATGAAAAGACAAAGCAATTAGTTGAAAAAGATTTAGAGCTTGCTAGAGCATGGGGAATAACAGGTGTTCCAAGCCTTGTAATAGATGAAAGATACCTAATATCCGGGGCCCAGAAAAAAGAATATTTAAGAAAACAGTTGATAAGCCTAGCAAACCAAGAGAATATTTTATAGTAGATAAAGTCTCCTCTAAAATTGTTTTAAATTACTTAAATATACAGAAAATAATACGATATATAAAGTATGATAACAATTTAGGAGGAGTATATTTATGGACTTAAAGAATCAAGAAACAAAAAAGAAAAACAAAGGCATCAAATTCAAATCACTAAGCAACAGAGTTAGAGTGATTATGATAGTTGTTACGGTGTTTTCACTACTTGTATCAGGGGTAGCAAGTTACTATATTTCTAGTTCGAAATTAGAAGATCAAATAAAATCTTCAAGTTCTCAAACATTAGAATATGTAAATTTGAGTATAACTAACTACTTGAAGGAAATAGAAGACATGATGTTGCTTTTATCTCAAAACTCATTCACTTTAAGCTATTTTGAAGATGAAACACAATATGATAATCTCTTAAAAGAAATGGAAAAAATAAAAAACATAGACCCTAACATATTGTCGGTGTATTTTGGCACAATGGACAAGAGAATGCCTATTTTCCCAGTTGAGCCACTTGATGACTATGACCCAACAGTAAGAGATTGGTACATAACTGCAACTGAGAATAAAGAAAAAGTGAATTGGTCTGAGCCATATCTAAACTACGTTGAACAAGGAGATGCACAATTAATAACTACAGCAGCTAAGGCCGTTCAAAAAGATGGGGTGATAGTTGGAACTGTTGGAGTAGATATAGATTTAAAAGTATTTACCGATCAATTGGTAAATTTAAGAGTTGGTGACTTGGGAACAATTTTCATAACAGATAACAACGGCTTAAATTTAGTCTATAAAGACAAATCAAAGATAGGAACAAATACAATTGGAGAAAGACCAAATTCTAAAGAAATATTTTCTAGCAAGGCTGGAATTGTTGAAAGTAAAGATGAAAATGGTAAAAGCGTATATTACTCATACACGACAAATGAAAAAACTGGTTGGAAGATAATAGCACAAATCCCCGCAGAGGAATTTTTGTCAAAGACAAGACCTATGCTTTATACAACAGCCATTACGATAATAATAGCGATAATCATCACTGGAGTAGCTGCATTTTTACTCGGGAAATATATATCAAAGAATGTTACAAAATTGAGATTGGCATTCAAAGAAGCTTCTAATGGTAATTTATCAATTGAAACAGACATACAAACTCAAGACGAGTTTAGAGAACTTTCAGATAGCTTCAATAGCATGATAAAGAATATAAAAAAGACAATAGAAGGAGTAAAAGAATCTTCTGATACTGTACTTAAAACATCTGACTTAATTTACGATATGACAAAAGAAGTTAATTCAGCTATGAATGAAGTAGCATCAACTACTTATGAAATAGCTAGGGGAAGTGAAGAACAAGCAAACGACATCGATAAAAACTCTGAAAACATTGAAAAGCTATCCAACACTTTAGATAGTCTAGTTGACAGTATAACTAAAATAAACGAGCTAGTGCAAAACTTAGATTCTCTAGGCAACAATGGACTGGAACAAGTTGATCTATTGGAAGATAGAGCTCTCAATACTGAAAAATCATCACAAAATGTAAATAAAATAATAAACGAAGTCAAAGAGAATGCTAAACAAATAAATGTGATTACAGACACGATATCACAAATAGCAGAACAGACAAATTTATTAGCTTTAAATGCTGCTATAGAAGCAGCTCGAGCTGGAGAATCAGGCAGGGGATTTTCTGTCGTGGCTGAAGAGATCAGAAAATTAGCTGAAAAATCCGCCAGTGCAACTAAAGACATAGCAAAATTGATCCAAAATGTAAATAATAGTTCAAACTTAGCGGTTGATGCCATGGATGAAGCTACAAATGCAGTAAATGACCAAAAGAATTCAGTAGAATTTACCAAACGAATATTCAATGAGATCAAAGTTTCGCTTGATTTATTAAGAGAGAAAATGAATATGATAGCTGACGAAACTGTGATTATTGAATCCAACAAGAATGAGATATTAGATAATACGCAAAGCATTTCCTCTGTGTCAGAAGAAATTAGCGCAAGCACAGAAGAACTCTCTGCTTCTACAGAAGAAGTGACGGCAGTAACAAGCAACTTCTTAGAATATGCCGATAAATTAAAAGGATTGGCAAGTGAATTAAGTAAATTAATAGAAATATTTAAGATTTAGAGCTAGATTATCTAGCTCTTTCTCATTATATAAGTGTATAATAACTTTATGATCATTAATAAGCATAAGGAGGAGTAGACATTGGAAATTGGCAAATTACCAAATGAAGTATTAGAACAGATAGTCCTAAATAATATTAAATATAAGAGAGAAGAAGTTTTAGTGGGCTCCAAAGTTGGTGAAGACACAGGAATTGTTGACTTTGGCGATGATTATTGTGTTGTGAGCACAGATCCAATAACAGGTGCTACAAAAAATCTAGGTAAACTCGCTGTATACGTAACTTTAAATGATGCTGCAACTAAGGGAGCCGAACCTGTAGCATTGCTGATAACACTTTTATGTCCAGTTGGAATATCAAAAGAAGAAATAGACTTAATAATGCAAGAAGCATCTGATGCTGCAAAGGATGAAAAAGTCGAAATCATTGGAGGACATACGGAAATCACAGATGCTGTAAATAGAACAATTATAAACTCAACGGTTTTAGCCAAGTTAAAAAAAGAATATTTGCCTAACTATGAAAATATAAAGATAGGTGACAAATTGATCGTCACTAAATGGCTAGGATTGGAAGGAACCAACATATTAGTAAACGAGCTTGGAGAGAAAGCTTTTGAGATTTTAACCAAAGAGGAAATCGAACTATCTAAAGAGCTTATCAACAGCATATCCGTGGTAAAAGAAGGGACAGTTGGAATAAAAAATGGAGCTTTGTACATGCATGATATAACTGAGGGCGGGTTATATGGGGCTATTTGGGAAGCTTCAAACGCAACAAAAAAAGGAATCAGAGTTTATCAAGATAAATTCCCTGTATTAGAAGCCACAAGAAAAATATGTGATGCATTTGAGATAAACCCATTTAAGCTGATATCAAGCGGAAGCATGCTTATGATAGTTCCCAGTGAAAAATCAGATGAATTAATTCTTTCATTAGAAAAGGAGAATATATTGGCAACTTGTATTGGAGAAATAACAGAAGAAGGGATAGTTTCAGTAACAGGAGGGGTAGAAAACCCAATAGATTCTCCAAAAAGCGATGAACTTTATAAAGCTCTTAAAAAGATAAAATGATGTTACATTATCATTACAAATTGCTAAATTGCTTGAAAGCTGCATATTAAAGTGATATATATAAACTTAAAGATAGAGGTTGGTGATTGATTAAGGGATGGAAGGAGTATAGACATGAAGAAGAGACATATTGCTTTAATTCTAATTATGTTTTTATTGATTTTTAACAAGAGTGCATACGCGAGTGAATTTTTTACTGTTGGAATAGATGGGAGCAGCTTAAAAGTCAGGCAAGTTTCTGTTCTACTAGATGGGAACAAGTTAGATTCTAAAGTTCCGTCATTTGTATTAGGAGATAGGACTCTAGTGCCAATAAGATTCGTAGCAGAAGATTTTGGAGCAGTTGTAGGATGGGAAGATAAGACAAAGACGATCACTGTAGTAGACGGTCCGACTGTTGTTATTTTAACGGTAGACAGCAATAAAGTTTTAGTAAATGGTGTCGAAAGAATCCTAGACAAGAACTCCATACCTAAATTAGTTACATATAATACCGATGGGAAACTTGATGCAAGAACAATGGTGCCCGTTAGATTTATTTCAGAAGTATTAGGATATGAGGTCTTATGGGATTCCAAGAATTACACTGCGCAAATAAACACTTCAACTGTAGCAAATATAACTAATATAAGGACTGTTTATGATGCAAATGGAAACCATCAAATTGCCATAGATAGTGATCAAAAACTAGATTATGAAGTATCCTATGATTCCTTAAATAAGAAATACAACATCGAATTTATCAATACAAAACTCAATATTGGAGGAAACAGCCAGACCATATTTGAAAATGAAATAGGTGGAACATTCATTCAAAAAATATTATGTCAGCAATCCTCAATTCCTCCAGATCCATATAAAGTGAGTTTGACATTGATGATGAACGATGAGGGCAAGCAAATTTTAAGCACTTCAGCAGATGGGAAATCATTGATTATATCATTTGAGTCCAATAAACCAGCTCCAACGATAAATAATATATCAGACATTAGCTTGGGCTTTATAGATGGTAAAGAGGCAGTTGTAATTAAAGGAATAAATGGGAAAGATTACAAAAGCTTTTTATTAGAAAATCCTACAAGATATGTATTGGACATAAAGGATTCAACGTTATTAGGAAACTTATATCAAACATTTGACTACAAACTTGGATTTATTAATTCGGTTAGGGTTTCTCAATTTACGCCTGATTCAAGTTATTCTCCTGATGATAAAATAGTGAGAGTTGTGTTGGATATAAACTCAGGAGTAAATCCAAAGGTAAATATAGTCACTAAAGATGATAAACTTTATTTAGTACCAGAGAACACATTGTTTAATTATATCGCATATAAAACTGATGCTTCTTCTTTTGATTTGAGCATACCTGCAATTGCATCAAGCGGTGTAATAACCGATTATATAGATGTAAACAATCAATTGATACTCTCGTTCGAAAATGGATTGGTAGATATACCCACAGGGAAATACAATATCAATGATAACTTTATTAATACTATAGAAATTGAGAAAACCCAAAATACAGCTATTATCATAATAAATTTTAACAGAAAGATCAATTACAACGTAGATTCAACTAGTTCTTTCTTTAAGCTCAATGCGAGATCAGAAAATACTATTCCTACAAATCCATCAGGAAAGACAATAGTAATTGATGCTGGGCATGGTGGAAAAGACCCTGGTGCTCTATCTATTTTAGGGTTTAAAGAAAAGGACATAAATTTATCCATAGCACTTAAATTAGAGAATGCGTTAAAGCAAAAGGGATACAATGTCATTATGACAAGAAGCACAGACACTTATATAGACTTATATGAAAGGCCTAAAATTGCCAACAATATCAACGCCGATTTGTTTATTAGCATACACTGCAATTCGACTCTTTTAAATTCAGTAAATGGGCTGGAAGTTCTTTACTGCCCTGCAACAGAAAGCAGCTATAAAACAATTGACCAATATCCTTTTGCAAAATCCATTCATGACTCAATCGTAAGTGCAACAGGAATTAATTCAAGAGGCATAAAGAAAAGATCAGACTTGGTAGTATTGAGGCTGACTAATATGCCTGCAGTATTGATAGAAACTGCATTTTTAACTAATCCAGATGATGCTCAAAAACTGATTCAAGACCCATTCCAAGAAAAAGTTGTGCAAGGCATTGCAAATGGGGTTGAACAATATTTAAAACAGTATTAAAATAAGGGAAGGGAAACCTTCCCTTTATTAATTGAAAGGAGATTTAAATATTGGGAGCTTTTTTGGGATATGCACTCATTTTTTTTGCTAGGGTTTTAGATGTTTCGCTTTCTACTGTGAGAACTCTTATGGTTGTCCAGGGTAGAAAAATTCAAGCTGCTGCGATTGGCTTTTTCGAGGTTGGAGTTTATGTTACAGTGCTTGGAAAAGTTGTAAACAGTTTAGACAATCCTTTGAATTTACTTGCTTACTGCCTTGGGTTCGCTGCGGGAAATTATGTAGGTATAACAATAGAAAACAAAATAGCATTAGGAAATCTCTCTGCACAGATTATTCCTGGAGAAAATACTAAAGACGAACTTCTAGAAGCATTAAGAGCTAATGGATTTGGAGTGACAGTTCTTGTAGGAGAAGGATTAAAGGGGAGCAGAGAAATATTTAATGTTGTACTAAACAGAAAAGATTTAAGAAAGCTAAGAGAAATCGTTGAAAATATCGATAAAGATGCGTTTTTAACAGTAAACAACATAAGCCCTATAAGAGGTGGATACTTTAACGTAATTAAAAAATAAATCTCCTTATTGGAGGTTTATTTTTTAATATGATTATAATTTTAATAATGAGGAGAGATAAATTTGAGAATTGACAATAGAAATAATGATGAAATGAGGAAAATAAAAATCACTAGAGATTATTTAATGCATCCATACGGATCTGTATTAATCGAGGTGGGAAATACAAAAGTTATATGTACTGCAATGATAGAAGAGAAGGTGCCAATATTCTTAAAAAACAGTGGTACTGGTTGGATAACAAGCGAATACTCGATGATACCAGCTAGCACAGCCGTAAGAAAAGTTAGAGATTCCGTAAAAGGTAAAATTGATGGTAGAAATCAAGAAATTCAGAGGCTGATAGGGAGATCTTTAAGAAATATAGTTGACTTAAAGAAGCTTGGTGAGAGAACTGTATGGATAGATTGCGATGTTATACAAGCTGATGGAGGGACAAGAACTGCTTCAATTACAGGGGCATATATTGCCATGGTAGATGCATTGTATAAACAGTTTAAAAACAATGAAGAAAAGTTTCCAATAACAGACTATTTAGCTGCAGTAAGCGTAGGCATAATAGAGAATGGGCCGGTATTGGATTTGTGCTATGAAGAAGACTTTAAAGCTTTGGTTGACATGAATGTTGTAATGACAGGCAAGGGCGAATTTGTTGAAATACAAGGAACTGGAGAAAGCAAATCATTCTCAAGGAATGAATTGAATGAGCTTTTAGATTTAGCTACAAAAGGGAACAATGAAATTATTGAATTAGAAAAGAGCATATTCGGAGATATAAATAAATATATAGGTGAAAAAGAATGAGAAAATTGGTATTAGCAACAGATAATAAAAACAAAGTCAATGAAATAAAAGATATTTTAAGCGATTTACCAATAGAGATTTTATCAAAAGATGAAATAGGCTTAGAAGATTTAAAGGTAATTGAGGATGGAGAAACACTCATCGATAACAGCTTGAAAAAAGCAAGAGAAATATCAAAGTACACTGATTATCTAGTTGTAGCTGATGATACAGGGCTTTTTGTAGAAAAACTAAATGGAGAGCCAGGCGTATATTCTTCAAGGTACGCAGGGGAAGATGGCAACGATAAGAAAAATGTGGAATTGCTTTTAAAAAAATTAAATGGAGAAGAAAGTAATGCGTATTTTGAAACTGTTATTTGCTTAATCACAGAGGATAAAAAAGAATTTATTGCTTCAGGCAGATGCTTTGGAAAGGTATTGACAACAGTAAGAGGAGAAAATGGATTTGGATACGACCCTATTTTCCAGCCAGATGGTTTTGATAAAACATTTGCAGAATTGGGCAGCAAACAGAAAAATGAAATAAGCCACAGAAGAAAAGCGATTGAAAACTTAAGAGAAATTTTAATCAAATTATTAGGTGATGAAAATGAAAATACTTGTGGCAAGTGATACCCATAGAAGAATATCACCATTGGTAAAAACAGTAGCAAATGAGAATTTTGATGCGTTGTTTTTTTTAGGAGACAATGTAGAAGATGGCGAAGAAATAGCAAAGAGATTAAACATTGCTGAAAAATACATTGTTCGAGGCAACGGCGATTTTTATGCAAATTATCCAGATAAACTAATTGTGGAGATGCTTGGACATAGAATGATCTTAGTGCACGGCCATAAAGAAAACGTAAAATTAGACTTAAGACAACTCATGGCATTGGCTGAGAAAGAAGGCGCTGAGTCAGCATTTTTTGGCCATACACATATTGCATCAATAGATAGATTAGAAGACATTCTATTTTTAAATCCTGGTAGTCCAACTTTCCCAAGAGGGGGAGATTATAAAAAGACTTTTGCAGTATTGGATGTAACAAATGAACATATTTGGGCTGATATAAGAAATATTTCAAAATGAAGTCATAGGCATAATTTTTAGAAAACTCACAAAAATTATATTTTGATTAATTAGAAAATTCGTGTTATAATTTAAAAGCGTGGAATTATTTGATTTGTGTTTTGATTTAAAAAGTAGTTTACTTTTAAATAAAATTCTAGTTAGGGGGAATGCATGTTGAAATCGTATTCAACAGACAAGATTAGAAATGTATCTTTATTGGGACACAGTAGCAATGGCAAGACAACACTAACTGAAGCTCTCCTATTTCAAGCAGGAGTTACAACTAGACAAGGGAAAGTAACAGAAGGAAACACAATGTCAGATTTTGATAAACAAGAAATAGCAAGAAAAGTATCAATAGCTACTTCTGTAATTCCAGTTGAGTGGAATAATATAAAAATAAATTTACTTGACACACCTGGATATTTTGACTTTATTGGTGAAATGTATGGTGCCAAAAGGGCGTCTGAGAGCTCGGTATTGTTAGTAGATGCATCATCTGGGATAGAAGTAGGTACTGAGAAAGCTTGGAAAAACGTAGAAAAATATAAGACACCTAGACTGATTTTTGTAAATAAGATGGATAAAGAAAACATCAACTTTGATAAATTAGTTGAAGATTTACAATCTACTTTTGGAGACAAAATTGTACCTTTTGCATTTCCCATTGGTGAAGCTGAAAATTTCAAAGGCTTTGTCAGCGTAATAGATGAAAAGGCATATGAATACTCTGGAAAAACTAGAAAAGAAGTAGAACTTACAGATGATCAAATGGAAAGAGTAGAAGAAATCAAAGAAAAAATCAAAGAAAAAATAGCAGAAACAGACGAAGCTTTAATGGAAAAATACTTTGATGGTGGAGACTTTACCCCTGAAGAAATAGAAAAAGGGATAAAATCAGCCGTCAAATCAACTGATTTGGTACCACTCATATTAGGGTCAGCGGAAAAAACAATAGGGGCGGACTTTTTGATGGATTTAATCATTAAATTCATGCCTTCCCCTGCAGATTTGGAAAGTGTAACAGGAAGATGGAATGACAAAGAGATTGTGAGAAAGATAGATGTAAATGAACCTTTCTCTGCTATAGTATTTAAGACAATCGCAGACCCATTTGTCGGGAAAATCTCTATTTTTAAAGTACTGTCAGGGAAAATCACAAAAGATACTGAAGTATTCAACTCTACAAAGGAGAAGAGCGAGAAGTTGGGAGGACTGTTCTTTTTAAGAGGCAAAAACCAAATCGAAGCTACTGAAATTATTGCGGGTGACATTGGTGCAACTTCAAAGCTAAACTCTACTCAAACAGGAGATACATTATGTGATAAGAATAATCCTATAGTATACGAAACAATTAGTTATCCTCAGCCTACACTGTTCATGGCAATAGACCCTAAAAATAAAGGCGATGAAGAAAAAATTTCAGCTTCATTAGCAAAATTAATGGAAGAAGATCCTACATTTGTCATACAGAGAAATTCGGAAACCAAGCAATTGCTGATTGGAGGTCAAGGAAATGTCCAATTAGCAGTTATAGTAGATAAGCTAAAACAAAATTTTGGAGTAGATGTCGTATTAACTAACCCTAAGATTGCTTATAGAGAAACTATAAAGGGAACCGCATCTGTTCAAGGCAAACATAAGAAACAATCCGGTGGAGCTGGGCAATATGGCGATGTTCATATGAGGTTTGAGCCATGTGAAGAAGAATTTGTATTCGCTGAAGAAATATTTGGAGGTTCTGTACCAAGAAATTTCTGGCCAGCAGTAGAAAAAGGTATAAGAGAATCTTTGGAGCACGGAGTTTTAGCTGGATATCCTGTTGTTAATATAAAAGCTGTACTATATGATGGATCCTATCACGAAGTTGATTCTAACGAAATGGCATTTAAAATAGCGGCTTCATTGGCGTTCAAAAAAGGGATGGAAGCAGCAAAACCTGTTTTATTAGAGCCTATAGTCAGAGTGGAAATAGTAATCCCAGAAGAATACATGGGCGATGTAATGGGAGACATGAACAAGAGGAGAGGAAGAATTCTAGGGATGGAACAACTCCCAGACGGCAGTCAAAAGATTGTCGCTGAAGCACCTCATGCTGAGATGTTTGAGTACGCTATTGACTTAAGAGCTATGACTCAAGCTAGGGGAAGTTTTACAATGGAATTTGCAAGATATGAAGAAGTCCCTGCAATGATAGCAGAAAAAATAATTGAACAAGCAAAAAAAGAAAAAGAGAATCATTAAAAGGTGGGAATTCCCACCTTTTTTCTTTCATTAATATAAATAAAAAATAATTGATTTAATTATATAAATTGTGGTATAATTACTGTGACAATTACAAAAGAGTTTTTGTTTTGTAAACTGTCAAACGATAAAGGCAAACCTATTGAAAGATAGGGACGCAAAGCTATAGGGCCTTAAAAGGCAGCCAGTTACCGAAAGGAGAGTTTACTGTGTATAAAAAGCTCGTTTGTATGTTTGTGTGCTTATTTATAATTTTTAACTTTTACGGGGTGGTTTCAGCGAGCTCAGATTTCAACCTAACTGTTTTGGAAAATAGAATAAAGGTTGAATCAAATGAATACGGCAATGGAATGAGATTGATGGTTCAATATGGCAATAACAAGTATTATTATAGTTTAAAGAACCAAACTGAATATTTGCCAATTCAATTCGGCAAAGGAACTTATGAAGTCAAGCTATTAAGAAATATAGAGGGAAATAGATACAGTGTTCTCAATAAAGTATATTTAAATATTAATGAAGAACCTGAAAATGTTTATCTTTCATCATCCCAACCTGTAATTTGGGAAGGCAATGAAGAACTTCTTGCTCTAGCAAAAGAAATAGTTGTCGACAAAACTACAGATGAGGAAAAAGTAAAAGCTGCTTATGATTATATAGTAAAGAACATTAAATACGATAAAGTAAAAATAAAGAATTTGCCAGATGATTATGTTCCTGATTTAAGCACAATAATGAGTGAAAAAAAAGGCATATGCTATGATTATTCCGCACTGTTTGCGGCTATCCTTAGATCAGAGGGTATTCCTTGCAAACTTGTCAAAGGATACAAAAATGATCTTAAAAATTACCATGCATGGAATGAAGTTTATCTAGATGGTAAATGGCAAGTCGTCGATACTACATATGACAGTGCATATGTTAGCAAGAGGCTTAAGGTTTCAATGTTTAAGTCGGATTTAGACTACAATAAAGTTAGAGAGTATTAATTAAGCCGAAAGGCTTAATTTTTCAATACAAAAGACAAAGAAAGTCAAAGTCAGGAGGGAGACTATCATGGCAGGTTTAAGTAATGTCATAGAAGAATTCATTAAAAACTTGATTGATGAAATGAATGGAGTTGTTGAAATTCAAAGAAATGAATTAGCTAACTATTTTAATTGCACCCCTTCTCAAATAAATTATGTATTAGACACAAGATTTACACCGTATAAAGGTTATTATATTGAGAGTAAAAGAGGCGGCGGTGGGTATATAAAAATAGTAAAGGTTGATTTAAATGAGAATAATGGTTTTAACTTTGAGCATATATTAAATGATTTAATTGGCGATTCGATAACAGAAGCTAAGGCAAATGATATCATAAAAACATTTTGTGAAGAGGGTCTTATATCAAAGAAGGAAGCAAATATAATTAAAGCAGCGATTAGTGATAGAGCTTTTGAAACAGAAGTAAATGTCAGAAATAGATTGAGAGCTAGTATTTTAAAAAACATAATATTAATACTTGTAGAATAGAGGGATAATATGATTTGTGAATCATGCAATAAGAGAGAAGCAAAGATACATTATAAGTCTGTGATTAATGGAAAAGTCGAAGAACATCATCTGTGCGAGATTTGTGCAGCTGGGTATAAAGAAGATTTAATCAATAAATTTCCACTTCATAAATTATTTAGCAGCATTTACTCAGCACCTGATGTAACATGTCCAAATTGCGGATTAAGCTATGAAAAATTTAGATCTACTGGTAAATTAGGCTGCTCAGAATGTTACGATGCATTTGGTGATGATTTAAAGAATATAATAAAGGGTATACATGGGCATACTAAACACAATGGTAAAATGCCGAAAAGAGCATATCCGCTGTTGAAAATGGAAATGGATATAGATAAATTAACAGCTGAGCTCGACAAAGCTGTCAAGAATGAAGAGTATGAGAAAGCTGCACTACTGAGAGACGAAATAAAAGATTTGAAGAGCAAATTAGAGCTAGCTAGCGGGAGTGATAAAAATGACAAAATGGATTAATGATAATCAGCACGACCCTGTTGTAATCAGCTCGCGCATAAGACTTGCAAGGAATTTAAAAAATGATACTTTCCCGCTATACTCTTCCAAGGAAGAAGCTGAAAACACTCTGAATAAAATAAGAGATGCCGTAGAAGATGTTTTTCCTAATGGAGAGTATAAGTTTTATAATCTTGAGCAATTAGAACCACGTGACAGAATGAGATTTATGGAAGACCATCTAATCAGTCCGGGTTTAGTCGAGCAAACAGGTAAGAGCGCTTTTTATTTAAGAGATGATGAAAAAGCTACTATAATGATCAACGAAGAAGACCATTTGAGATTGCAAACACTTTTTCCAGGATTAAGACTAAATGAAGCATGGGAAGAATGTGAAAATATAGATGACTTGCTTGAATCAAAATTGGATTATGCATTTCACGCTGAATATGGATATTTAACATCTTGTCCTACGAATGTAGGAACTGGATTAAGAGCATCTGTGATGCTTCATTTGCCAGCAATGACAATTACGGGATATATTATGGGCCTTATGGATGCTTTAAAGAGAATTGGACTGACGATAAGAGGCATATATGGAGAAGGAACTGAAGCTGTAGGCCATTTGTATCAAGTTTCAAACCAACTGACACTAGGGGAAACCGAATCAGAGATAATCAAAAAAATTGATGAAATAGCTACAGAGATAAGAAACAGAGAGCAAAACACAAGGAATTTTATATTGGAAAACAAAAGACTTGAACTCGAGGATAAAGTTTATAGAGCACTTGGAATTTTACAAAATGCTAGAATGATCACATCTAATGAAGCAATGGAGCAGATATCGATTGTAAAGCTAGGATATGACTTAGGCTTAATAGAAAGCGAAAAATATGAGAATTTAATCAAATTGATGTTAGACATAAAACCAGGCAACATTCAAAATAAATCCAATAAAGCTATGAATAGAACTGAAAGAGATATTTTGAGAGCCAATATAATTAGAGAATACTTTAGATAATGGAGGTTATCATATGGGAATGAATGGAAGATTTACCGAAAGTGCGCAGAAAGCCATATTATTGGCACAAGAAGAAGCTAAGAAATTTAATCACAATTATATAGGCACAGAGCATTTATTGCTAGGGTTGATGGCAGAAGATCAAGGACTTGCTGCTACAACTTTAAAAGAATTTGGAGTTACTTTAGACAAGATCAGAAGTGAAGTATACACTATAGTAGGTATGGGGGAAGAAGGCGCTGAAGTATTAGGATACACTCCAAGGACAAAGAGGGTGTTTGAATTATCTTTTCAAGAAGCTAGAAATTTAGGGCATAATTATGTTGGAACTGAGCATATTTTATTGGCATTGATAGTAGAAGGCGAAGGGATTGCAACGACAATTTTGAAAAGGCTAGGAGTAGATCCTCAGAAGTTGGCTCAAAGAATTGTCACAAAGATAACAGATCCATCGAACTACAATAAGGGCGCTGAAGAGGAGAAGGAAACACCAAATCTTGAAAAATACACCGTTGATTTAAATAAAATGGCCGAAAATGGAGAGATTGATCCTGTCATAGGCAGATCTAAGGAAATAGAAAGAGTAATTCAAGTTTTAAGCAGAAGGACTAAAAATAATCCCGTGCTAATTGGTGAACCTGGAGTTGGTAAGACTGCAATAATTGAAGGCTTAGCTCAAAAGATAGTTGAGGGAAATGTTCCAGATGTGATAAAGAATAAGAGAATATTGACACTAGATTTACCTGGACTCATCGCTGGAGCAAAATACAGAGGAGAATTTGAAGAACGATTAAAAGCTGTCATGAAAGAATTAAAAGAAGCTGGAGATGTTATACTATTCATAGATGAGCTTCATACAATTGTCGGCGCAGGAGCTGCTGAAGGCGCAATAGATGCATCAAATATATTGAAACCAACTCTCGCAAGAGGAGAACTTCAAATAATCGGAGCTACAACAATCGATGAGTATAGAAAATATATTGAAAAAGATTCAGCATTGGAAAGAAGATTACAACCTATAATGGTTGAAGAACCAAGTGTTCAGGATACAATTAAAATACTTCAGGGTTTAAGAGATAGATACGAAGCTCATCACGGTGTAAAGATCACTGATGAAGCTATACAAGCAGCCGCTGAACTCTCATATAGATATATTACAGATAGATTTTTACCAGATAAGGCGATTGATTTGATCGACGAAGCAGCGTCTAAGTTAAGAGTTAACAACTATGTTGCTCCATTGGAATTAAAGACATTAGAAAATAGGCTTGAAGAATTGCAACATGAGAAAGAAGAGGCTATAAACACACAAAACTTCGAAAAAGCAGCAAGGATAAGAGATGAAGAAAAGACGATAAAAGAAGAAATGGAAAGCAAGAAAATCCAATGGGAAAAGAAGAGACATGAAACCAACCTAGTTGTAGGATACAATGAAATAGCAGAGATAGTATCCCAATGGACTGGGGTACCAGTGACAAATATGTCAACTGAGGAAAGTGAAAGATTATTAAACTTGGAAAAAGAACTTCACAAGAAAGTAGTAGGACAAGACCAAGCGGTTGAAGCTGTTTCAAGAGCAGTTAGAAGAGCTAGAGTGGGCTTAAAAGATCCTAATAAACCAATAGGTAGCTTTATATTTGTTGGGCCTACAGGTGTAGGGAAGACTTATCTAGCAAAAGCATTGGCACAAGCTCTATTTGGCGACGAAGATGCTATGATAAGAATAGATATGAGTGAATATATGGAGAAACACTCTGTTTCTAGGCTAGTTGGATCTCCTCCAGGATATGTTGGATACGAAGAAGGTGGACAACTCACTGAAGCCGTGAGAAGAAAACCTTATTCAGTAGTTTTGTTTGATGAAATAGAAAAAGCACATCCTGATGTATTCAATATGCTTCTGCAAATACTCGACGAAGGCAGATTGACTGATTCTAAAGGAAGAACTGTCGATTTTAAAAACACAGTTATCATAATGACATCAAATGTAGGAGCAACATCTATTAAAAAACAAAATATTCTTGGATTCTCAACAGGAGAAGAATCAGATAAAAAAGAATATGAAAAGATGAAAGAAATAATAACCGAAGAGCTAAAACAAACATTTAGACCTGAATTCTTAAATAGAATAGATGAAGTAATAGTATTCCACGGGCTTGAAGAAGATCAAATTTACGCAATAGTTGATTTGATGGTTAAAGAATTGGAAGAAAGATTAAGCAAATTAGGCGTAAAGATAAAAATTTCAGAAGACACAAAGAGGTATATTGCAAAACAAGGATTTGATTCTGTATTTGGCGCAAGACCACTTGAAAGAACAATTCGGAAAATGATAGAAGACAGACTCGCAGAAGAAATATTGAAAGGCAACATTCATATTGATGACGAGGTTGAAATAAACTATGATGGTGAGAATTTAGTTTTCAATAGAATAGCGGTAAAACAATAATTGGAGGATATTTAGGTGGCCAAGCGATCAAATGTATATCAATGCAAAAATTGTGGTTATGAGATGGTTGGATTTTTAGGTAAATGTCCACAATGCAATGAATTTGGGACTATGGAAATTGTGCAAACAGATATGCCAAAGAAAAATAAACAGAAACTCGAGAGTGTTCCAACAAAACTAATTGATGTCGATGCTACAAATAGTGAAAGAATTAAGACTAATATAAGTGAATTTGACAGGGTGATGGGCGGAGGTATAGTCAGAGATTCAGTGACTATACTCACCGCAAAACCTGGCGCCGGAAAATCGACACTTCTATTGCAAGTAGCAAATTTACTAGCAGCACAAGGTTTAAAAGTCCTATATGCTTCTGGGGAGGAGTCGAGTTCTCAAATAAAATCAAGAGCGTTGAGAATATTAGACAATATAAATGAAAATTTATTTGTAGTTTCAGACAATCGGTTAGATGAAATAATTGAAACTGTAAAAAAGATAGATGCCCAATTCATAATTGTCGACAGTATTCAAACATTCACTATAGAAGAAGCACTTCCTTCTAGAGCTGGCTCACCTACTCAAACGATGGGATGCGCCTATGAGCTAGTGAAATTAGCAAAAGAAAGCAAAAAACCGCGAGTAGTTTTTATTGTGGGACAGATGACTAAAGAAGATGAGCTTGCTGGAGTAAGGGCACTAGAGCATTTGGTTGATTGCGTTTTAATGATTGAAGGCGAGTCTGGAGAAGAACTAAGAAGCTTGATTTCAACTAAAAATAGATATGGTTCAACAGGAGAGATTGGTTTCTTTAGCATGACTGAAAAAGGCATGATATCAATAGATAACCCGAGTGAATTTTTTATGACTAAAAGAAGCCAGGATGACAATGTATCTGGCAGCACATTGACAGTTGTAAAGGAAGGCACAAGACCAATAATATTAGAAATTGAGTCCTTGGTATCGCACTCATTTACACCATATCCTTCTAGAATAAGCGATACTTTAAAGAGAGATCAGTTAAATACTTTAGTTTCAGTGCTAGAGCAACGTGGAGGAATAAATTTATACGATAAAAATGTAGTAATTAAGACGACTGGTGGCATTAAATTAAAAGATCAAGCTTCAAATTTAGCGACAATAATCAGCATAGCCTCTTCATGCCATGGCATTCCGATAGATACGGATACTGTATTTCTAGCGGATGTTGGATTGACAGGGGAACTAAAAAAAATACCATCCTTAGAGCCTAGGCTTAAAGAGGCTGAGAGGATGGGAATTAAAAAAGCGTATGTAGCTGATGAGGTGAAAATATACACTAAGTTTAACAGTTTAAAAATTATAAAAAGAAAATTATTAAAGGATGTATTGAACGATTTTTTTAAATAGTGGGGTATTGCCCCACTATTATTTCATCGTGTATATCCCAAGTATTTTATCTCTTTCAAGCTCTTTTTTTATTGTATCAGAAAGATCAAAACCAAGAGTCTCTGCTAAAGAACTCAAGAAAAAAATATATGTGCCTATTTCTTCCTCCAATTTTTCTTTACACACACTACAAATATTTCCTCTGACATGTGAATCTAAGTTTTGAGCTAATTCTTCCAATGTATCTGATTCAAAATCCTGTTTTTTTGCTACTATCTCAATACAACCACAATTTGTGACCGATTTTGCAACTGCTCTATTGATTCTAGCATTATACTCATCAAGTTTAGTCATTATATCCAATATGCTTTTGTGTCGTATTGAAACTTGGCTAGATAAAGCTTGTAATTCATCTATTATATTTTTTTCTTCAATTGTATCCATAAAACCACCCTTTCTTATTACTATTATAAGAAAATGAACTGCTTTTTGTCAAACATTATGTAAATAAGATTTTAAATTTTCTTGAAATTAAAGAATTTTTTAATCAAATAAAAAAATAATTGACTGTCTACATACAAATATGATAACATATAAACTTTACATTATCCATAGATTAGTTTATAATTAAATAGTAAACTTTATTTAAGGAGGAAGTTCAATGTTTAAAATTGGCGATAAAATTGTGTACCCAATGCATGGAGCTGGAGTCATAGAGGATTTAGAAATAAAAGAGGTGTTGGGAGAAAGAAGAGAGTATTATATATTGAGAATGCCAATCGGAGACATGAAGGTCATGGTGCCAGTCGAAAATATAGAAGATGTTGGCGTAAGAGATATAATATCAAAAGAAGAAATAGAAGTTGTCTTTTCGATATTGAAGGATAAGAAATCAAAGATGCCTGATAATTGGAATAGAAGGTATAGGTCAAATTTAGATTTGATTAAGACGGGAGATATTAATCAAATAGCAGAAGTTGTTAGAAATTTAAGCATTTTAGATAAGGAAAAAGGGCTTTCAACCGGCGAGAGAAAAATGTTAAATGATGCAAAGAAAATACTTTATTCTGAATTAGTGCTTGCTTCGAGTTTATCTGTTGATGAGATAGAGAAACTAGTCGATGATGCTATTTTTAATGAAGAAATTTAAAAATAACTGGAAACTTGAGGAAATTAAAAGTATAATACTTTTAAGATGAGGAGGTGGTAGGATGGTAGAAAAAATTGTTAAAGCTATCATCACATCAGTAGGAATGGTGTTGGGCTTTTTTATTTACAGCTTGTTGGAAAATCTAAATGTCATAGGATTTACTGGTACTAATTCAATTATTGCAATTATTTCTTTTATTATCGTTAATGGAATTATATTTTATTTTTTATCCCCTAAATTCATACAATTTGCTCAGTACCTAGCAAAGAGAATTGAAAATGAACTTCAAAAATTCACAATTCAGAGCATTGCATTTAGTGCAATTGGTCTGATAATAGGACTCCTGATAGCATATTTATTGAGTCAACCTTTGTATATGATAAAAATCCCATACATAGGCCTTGCTGGCTCAGTGCTATTGTATATATTTTTTGGATACTTGGGAGTTAGGATTCCAGCTAAAAAAATGGATGACATAAATATAAGTTTAAAAAACTTCTCCCAAGATGGCGATATTAGAAAGAGTGCAAAAGATAAGACAAAATCAGTAAAAGCTACGCCAAAAATACTTGATACTAGTGTGATCATTGATGGTAGAATAGCAGATATAGTTAAGACTGGATTTATTGAGGGACCACTTGTTATTCCTGAATTTGTATTAGAAGAACTTCAGCATATTGCAGACTCATCAGATGCTTTAAAGAGAAATAGAGGCAGAAGAGGGCTTGACATTTTAAATAGAATTCAAAATGAATTGGATACAGAAATCATTATTCATGACAAAAAATTTGAAGATATTGCAGAAGTGGACTCTAAATTATTAAAACTCACTCAAATGCTAAAAGGCAAAATCATAACCAATGATTATAATCTGAACAAAGTTGCAGAAGTTCAACGCATAGAAGTGCTAAATATAAATGATCTAGCAAATGCTGTAAAACCAGTTGTATTACCTGGAGAAGAGATGGCAGTGCAAGTAGTGAGAGATGGGAAAGAAGCTGGCCAAGGGCTAGCGTATTTAGATGATGGAACTATGATTGTAATCGAATCTGGTAGAAAATACATTGGGGAAAATCTCGATGTCATTGTTACATCTGTACTTCAAACCTCAGCGGGCAGAATGATTTTTGCAAAACCGAAAGGATAGGATAGAGGTGAGATAATGTATAAAGGTAATTTTGTATCTGTTATCATAGCTTCAGCGGGCATGAGCAATAGAATGGGTAGTGGGATAAACAAGCAATTTATCTTGATTGACAACAAACCAATATTAGCACATACAATAGAAAAGTTTGACAAATCAAAATTCATAGATGAGATAATAGTAGTAGCGAGAGCAACCGAGATTGAATACTGCAAGAAAGAAATAATCAAGAAATATGGTTTCACTAAAGTCACCAATATTGTAAAAGGAGGAAAAGAAAGACAAGACTCAATTTACAATGGAATATTGGCGTTAAGTGAAAAATCAGATATAGTGTTAACTCATGATGGAGCTAGGCCATTTTTGAGAGAAGAATTGATACTTAAAGGCATTGAAGGAGCAATTGAATTTGGAGCGTGCGTAATCGGAGTTCCAGTCAAAGATACTATTAAAGTGGTAGACGCCAATAATCAAGTGCACCATACTCCTAATAGAGCTTTGCTTTGGGCCGCACAAACACCTCAGTGCTTTAAAACTGATTTGTTGATAAAAGGCTATGAATATGCTAGCCTTGAAGGTATAGTTGCCACAGATGACAGTTCGCTAGTTGAGAAATATGGTCACCCCGTAAAAATGATAATGGGGAGTTATGACAATATTAAGATAACCACACCAGACGATTTAATTATTGCTGAATCAATTTTAAAGAACATGAATTTGAACGCAGACAATGGTGAATACGGAGGTGCTCTATGAGAATAGGTTTTGGCATGGATGTTCATCAGTTCAATGAGAATAGAGAGCTGATACTTGGAGGAGTTAATATACCACATGAAAAAGGGCTGTTGGGTCACTCAGATGCTGATGTGCTTGTCCATAGCATAATGGATGCTATACTTGGAGCATTAGCGTTAGGAGATATTGGCAAGCATTTCCCTGATACAGATATGGCTTATAAAGATATATCCAGCATGATACTTTTAAAAAGAGTATATGATATTATGAAAAATAATGGTTATAAAATTGGAAATATCGATGCGGTTGTAGCAGCCCAAAACCCTAAACTATCGCCATATATTCAACAGATGAGAGAGAATATAGCAAAAACTCTAAATACTGAAATTGAAAATATAAGCATTAAAGCTACAACCACTGAAAAACTGGGGTTTGAGGGTAGAGAAGAAGGAATGACGAGTTATTGCGTATGCTTGCTAGAAAAAGATATTGACAATAAAAAATTTTTTGTATAGACTATAGAAATAGTAGCGATGAGAGGGAATAGTAATCGATTATGGCATACAGAGAGGAGACTTATAGCTGGAAAGTTTCTTGCCCAATAATTGATGAACCCAACCTAGAGCATTTAGCGAAAGCTTAAACGTTTGGCTCGTTATAGCCTATGAGTGAATCCAATGAATTATTGGATTAACAAGAGTGGTACCGCGGATTTGGCCTTTCGTCTCTTTTTTGAAGATGAAAGGTCTTTTTATTTAGTGAAAGAGGAGGAGTATAGCGATGAAAATGTCAAACCTTTATATGCCAACATTAAGGCAAGTTCCTGCTGAAGCTGAAATACCAAGTCATCAGCTTTTATTGAGAGCGGGTATGATAAGAAAATTGGTGAGTGGTGTTTATTCATATCTACCATTAGGGTATAGGACAATTAGGAAAATAGAAAGTATCGTAAGAGAAGAGATGGATAATAAGGGAGCTCAAGAGTTATTGATGTCTGCAATCCAGCCAAGAGAATTGTGGGAAAAGTCAGGTAGATGGGATAATTTTGGACCTGAGATGTTTAAACTAAGAGATAGAAACGAAAGGGAATTTTGTCTAGGGCCAACGCATGAAGAGTATTTTACGAATCTAATAAAAGATGAAGTAAACTCTTACAAACAACTTCCGTTAATTATCTACCAAATTCAAACTAAATACAGAGATGAAAAAAGGCCAAGATTTGGGCTAATTAGAGCAAGAGAATTTATCATGAAAGACGCATACAGCTTTGATGTTGACGAAGAAGGCATGAAAATATCATACCAAAAAATGTGGGATGCATACGATGCAATATTTACAAGACTCAAATTGAACTATAAAGTCGTCCAAGGCGACACAGGAGCAATGGGCGGGAAAGTTTCTCATGAGTTCATGGCGATGAGCGAAGTTGGAGAAGGAAGAATAGCATATTGCAAATCTTGCGACTATGCTGCAACTGATGAAAAGGCTGACGTTGTCATAAACATTGAAGATGATGAAGCCCTATTAGATATTGAAAAAATTTATACTCCAGAAATCAGAACCATAGAAGATTTGACAAACTTTTTAAAAATTGACAAGAGTAAATTTGGAAAGGCAATAATATACAAAGCGGAAAATAAACCTATTGTAGTGTTAATACCAGGAAATAGAGAATTAAACGAAACGAAGCTAATAAATTATTTGAAGATAGCTGAGCATGAACTAGAGATGGCTGATGAAGACACTATTAAAGCGATAACTAACGCAGATAAAGGTTTCACAGGCCCTTTTGGTCTTAAAGATGCTAGGCTTATAGTTGACAAGAGAATAACTCAGATGAGAAATATAGTAGTAGGCGCAAATGAAACTGATCATCACTTAAAAAATGTAAACTACGGAAGGGACTTTGTAGCAGAGGTTGTAGATGATTTACTGCTGGTAGAAGAAGGAGATACCTGTCCAAATTGTGGAAATAAACTTCATATAGACAGAGGAATTGAAGTAGGGAATATATTCCAACTTGGCACTAAATACTCTAAGAGTTTAAATGCGACATTTCTGGATGAAAATGGAAAGGAAAGAGAATTCGTGATGGGGAGCTATGGAGTGGGCGTATCCAGATCTGTAGCTGCAATTGTTGAGCAGTATCACGATGAAAATGGAATAATATGGCCATTTGTAGTTGCGCCATATCATGTTATAATCACTATAGTGAACACTAAGAAAGAAGATCAAGTTGTTTTGGGCGAAAGACTTTACAATGAATTAAGCAATAAAGGAATAGAAGTATTGCTTGATGATAGAAATGAAAGTGCTGGTGTAAAATTTAATGATCGTGACCTAATCGGAATTCCTGCAAGAATAACAGTAGGAAAGCTTGCTTCTGATGGAATTGTCGAATTTTCACTGAGAAAATCAAATGAAAAAGAAGAGTTAAAAGCAGAAGATGTTTATGATAGAATATTATCAGCATTTAGAGAAGAAGGATTTGAACTAAATAAATAATCAAGGAGGACTAAAATGGATAATGTAAGAGTAAGGTTTGCACCAAGCCCTACAGGTTATCTTCATATAGGTGGTTTGAGAACTGCATTGTATAATTATTTATTTGCTAGGAAAAACAATGGGAAATTTATTTTGAGGATAGAAGATACAGATCAGACAAGATTTGTTGAAGGTGCAATTGAAAACTTAATTAATTCTCTTCAATGGGCAGGCATAAACTATGATGAAGGAGTGTTTATAGAAAACGGACAAGTTGTTGAAAAAGGAGATTTTGGACCATACATTCAATCTAAGAGATTAGACATATACAAAAAATACGTAGATGAATTAATTGAAAATGGACATGCTTACTATTGTTTTTGTACAAAGGAAAGATTAGATAAAGTTAGAGAAGAACAAAAAATAAGTGGGCAAATTCCTAGGTATGATGGATTTTGTAGAAACATCCCACTAGAAGAAGCTAAAAAGAGAGTGGAAAATGGAGAAGAATATGTAGTAAGGTTAAAACTGCCTCACAATAGAGACATAAATTTCTATGACATTGTAAGAGGCGATATAACAATAAATACTTCAGACATGGATGACCAAGTTCTATTAAAATCGGATGGGTACCCTACTTATCATTTTGCAGTAGTGGTAGACGATCATTTAATGGGCATCACACATATTGTTAGAGGTGAAGAATGGCTACCATCTACTCCAAAACATGTGTATTTATATGAGGCGTTTGGATGGGAAAAACCCACATATGTTCATTTGCCTACAGTCCTAAATAAAGATAGAAAGAAACTCTCTAAAAGACAAGGCGATGTTTCGGTAGAAGACTTTAGAAATAAAGGATATTTGCCTGAAGCTTTAGTAAACTATTTGGCTTTAGTCGGTTGGAGTCCAGAAGACAACAATGAAATCATGTCGCTTGAAGAAATGGTAGAAAAATTCTCTTTTGAAAGGGTTTCAAAGACAGGCGGCATATTTGATCTGGATAAGCTAGATTGGATAAATGGACATTATATAAGAAGTTCATCTACTGAGAGAATAAGAGAACTAGCTATTCCATATTTAATAAATGAGGACCTAATTGATGAGAGATTTGCTCATGAAAATACAGAATGGATCGATTGCTTAGTAGAAACATTAAAAGAAAACATATCTACTATAAGTGAGATACCTGAAAAATCCAAGTTTATTTTTTCGGAAGAAATCGAAATAGGAGAAGAGCTGTTCAATGAGTTTTTAAACAATGAAAACACTCCAATTATAATGAATGCTATAATCGAAGAGATTTCCAACATTGAGAAATTTGATTTAGAAGAGGCAAAGACATTTATGAAAAAAATACAGCAAAAGACTGGCATAAAAGGGAAGAACTTGTTCATGCCCACTAGAGTTGCACTGACAGGTAGCGAACACGGGCCTGAATTAGTAAATATATTGTATTTATTAGGGAAAGACAAGATAATTAGAAGAGCAAGAAAAGTTATTGAAAAACTATCATGATATTATATAATATGATTAACATCGAGGACTTACTAGGACTAAACATAGGAGGATATTTATGGAGCTTTACAATTCCCTTACCAGAAAAAAAGAAGAATTCATACCACTTGTCGAAGGAAAAGTTACGATGTACAATTGTGGCCCTACTGTATACAACTATATACATGTTGGAAATGCTAGACCATTAGTCGTATTTGACACTTTAAGAAGGTATTTTATATATAAAGGTTTAGATGTAAAAATGGTCATCAATTTTACTGACATAGATGATAAGATAATAAATAAAGCAAATGAAGAAGGGAAAGACACTAAAGAAATAGCACAAACCTATATCGATGCTTTCATAGAAGATGCGACAGAGCTGAATTTATATGAATATCCCACTCTTCACCCCAGAGCAACTGAATACATCGATAAGATGATAGAATTCATACAAGGGTTGATCGAGAAAGATGCAGCGTATGCAGTTGATGGAAATGTATACTTTAGAATAGATTGCGCTAAAGATTATGGGAAATTAAGCAAAAAAAACATTGATGAGCTCATAAGTGGTGCGAGAATTGAAATAAATGAAGACAAGGAAAACCCATTGGATTTTGTTCTGTGGAAGAAGGAAAAACCAGGTGAGCCTTCATGGGATAGCCCATGGGGAAAAGGCAGACCCGGGTGGCATATTGAATGCTCAGTAATGGCAAGAGCTCTATTAGGTGAAACAATAGACATTCACTCAGGAGGAGAAGATTTACAATTTCCACATCATGAAAATGAGATAGCACAATCTGAGACTCTGACAGAAAAACCATTTGCGAGATATTGGCTTCACAATGCAATGCTTACAGTCGACAATAAAAAGATGTCTAAATCCTTGGGAAACTTTTTCACGCTAAGAGATATAAAGAAGTACTATGACTTAGAAGTTTTAAGGTTCTTCTTGTTATCTGCTCACTACAGATCTCAAATCAATTTTAGCAAAGAAGCAATGGAACAATCAAAAAGTGCTTTAGATAGGCTTTATAATGCAAAGAAGAATTTGGAGTACAGTATTCAAAAGAGCGATATCGAATCAACTGAAACAAGTGACTATCTAAAAGTTAAAGAGAATGTAGACTATTTTAAAGATAAATTTATAAAAAGCATGGAAGATGACATAAACACAGCAGATGCAATAGCTTCAATATTTGAGCTTGTAAGGTATATAAATCAAAATCTTGACGAAACCAAATCTAAAGAATCACTGGAATACGCATATAAAGTGTTTATGGAGCTGAATAAAGTTTTAGGGATTCTATCCAAGAAAGATGAAATATTAGAAGAGGATATCCTAAAGTTAATTGAGGAAAGAAACAATTATAGAAAAAATAAAGATTTTGCTAAAGCTGATGAAATAAGAGACGAATTGAAGAATAAAGGAATTATCCTTGAGGATACAAAAGACGGTGTAAAATGGAAGAGAATTTGAAAAACACTCTAAACATCTTTAGACAATTGAATTCAAACTTAAATTTAGAAGATGTGGAAAGACTTCATCCACTTCAATTAGCGTATATAGGTGACGCTGTATATGAACTAATGGTAAGAACAACTATTTTAGAAGTTGACTTAAATGTAAATAAATTAAATGAAAAAGCCAGAAAATATGTCAGGGCAACATCACAAGCTAGCGCAGTTAAATCTTTAGAGGGTTTTTTTAACGAAAAAGAGCTCTCTATAATAAGACGAGGGAGGAATGCTAAAATTAATTCCTCCCCTAAAAATACTGAACTCATTGATTATAAATACGCTACAGGGTTGGAATGCTTATTTGGATATTTATATCTGAAAGGTCAATTTGAAAGGATTGAGGAGATATTTTTAAAAATATTTGATTTAGGTGAAGGAGCATTGAAATGAAAGTTGAATTGTTAAGATACACACCGGATGGAGAAAAATTGATTGCTTCTGCTGCAAAACTCTGTTATTCACAAGTTGGGATAACAGAAATCGAAGAGAATCAAGATGAAGAAAAAGTTGAATCTTTCTTAAATATGCTTGTTGATTTAGGACATGAAAGTCCTATAGAGCATGTGAGTTTTACATTTGGCATCGAAGGTGTCTCTAGAGTATTAACACATCAGCTTGTAAGACACAGGCTAGCAAGTTATTCTCAACAATCTCAAAGATATGTCAAACTAGATCAATTTGAGTACATAATTCCACCAAGCATTTCAGAAGATGAAGAGGCTAGTGAAATATTTTTAAAAATGATGGAAGAAGACCAAAAAGCATATAATAGAATATCACAAATACTAACTGAAAAAAAGAAAAGCCAGTACATATCTGAAGGCTTAAGTGAAAAAAAAGCTAAATCAAAAGCAGAGAAAGAAGCGATAGAAGACGCTAGATATCTCTTTCCAAATGCTTGTGAAACTAAAATAGTGATGACCATGAATGCTAGGAGTCTCATGAATTTCTTTACTTTAAGAACATGTAACAGAGCTCAATGGGAAATAAGAAATCTGGCTATAGAGATGCTAAAAGAAGTGAAAAAAGTATATCCAGTATTATTTAAAAATGCAGGACCTAATTGCATAAATGGACCTTGCAAAGAGGGAAATATGACTTGTGGCAAGATAAACGAAGTAAGACAGTTTTTTAGCGAACTAAACAATATAGGTTAAATGGAGATAGAAAATGGACGAGAAAAATACAAATTATATAGTTGGCAGAAACCCAGTACTTGAATTGTTAAAAACCGATGAGCAAATTGACAAACTCTATATTCTAAAAGGAGAAAACAAAGGCTCTATAATTAAGATAATAAATCAAGCAAAAGAAAGAAATATCATCATTCAATATGTAGAAAAGGAGAAGTTGGATTATCTCGCAAATGGACTTGCTCATCAAGGAGTAGTTGCATTAGTAACGGGATATAAATACAGTGAAATAAGCGAAATATTAGAATACGCCAAAGAAAAGAAAGAAGACCCTTTCGTTGTGATTTTAGACTGCATAGAAGACACACATAATTTAGGTGCAATAATAAGGACTGCAGAATGTGCTGGAGTACATGGCATTATCATACCTAAGAGAAGGGCAGCAACAATAAATGAGACTGTGTTAAAGACATCTGCAGGAGCGGCTCTTTACATGAGAGTAGCAAAAGTCACCAATATATCCACTGTAATAGATGAGTTAAAAGAACAGGGACTTTGGATATATGGAGCTGATATGGCTGGCGAGAGCCTGTATTATAAATCAAACCTAAGAGGTCCTGTAGGGTTGGTAATAGGTGCTGAAGGGAAAGGAATATCTAGACTGGTCAGAGAAAAGTGTGATGGATTGGTAAAGATACCTATTAAAGGCAACATTGAGTCACTCAATGCTTCAGCGGCAGCTGCTGTATTGATTTATGAAGTGGAAAGACAGAGAAATGAAAGCAAAGAATGAAGAATACCTATATGTTGATGGATACAATATAATAAACTCATGGGAAGAGTTAAAAGAACTATCTAAGATCAGTTTAGAAGATGCTAGAATTAGATTGCTAGAAATCCTTTCAGAATACCTTCACTACTCAAACATAGACATAACTGTTGTATTTGACGCTTACATGGTAAAAGGCAACATCACAACTGTAGATGAATACAAAGGCGTAAAAGTAGTTTACACTAAGGAAAATGAGTTGGCAGACCACTACATTGAAAGAATTCTCGATGATATTGGCAGAGTGAAAAAAGTTACAGTAGCTACATCTGACCGGATAGAGCAAGACATAATCATGCAAAAAGGAGGGATACGAATATCTGCGCTTGAACTGAAAGCAGAAATTGAAAATGCTAAAAAGACTATTGAGAGAAAGCGTAAAAAGATGAACTTGCAAAATGACATTCAAGTTGGAAAGTTAGAAGATGTATTAAAAAAAGCATTAAAAGAATGGGAAAAAGATTAACAACTTCAGGAGGCTTCTTAATGGATTTAAACATCAAGAGCGGCAATTTGGTTGATTACTTCAAGATGACAGATGAACAAATAGTAAAGCTTGCGCAAGAAGGAGACAAAGAAGCGCTTGAGTTTATAATAAAAAAATACGCTGAAAACATAAAATACAAGGCAAAAAATTACTATATTTGCGGAGCTGATAAAGACGATATAATCCAAGAAGGCTTAATTGGATTATACGAAGCTATAAAATCATTTAATCATGAAAAATTCACATCTTTTAAGTACTTTGCAAATATTTGCATCACAAGGCAAATAATCACAGCTTTTAATGCTGCAAATAGACCTAAAAATGGAGCACTTAATAATTATGTTTCACTAAATAGAGAAATATTTGGCCAAGAAACAGACAGGAAATATGAAGAGGTGATATCTTCATTAAACAATCGCGATCCCTTAGAAATTTACATTTTGCAAGAAGAAATAAGAAATATTGAAAAGAAAATTGATGCGCTTTTGAGTGATTTTGAGAAAAAAATATTTCTAATGTATATCGACGGACATTCGTATAGTGAAATGGCAAATAAGCTGAATTGCAAAGTAAAAAGAGTAGACAATGCATTGCAAAGAATAAAAAAGAAAATTGAAACTTATCTAAGACCGATAAACAGTTAACTGGTATTGACAATAATTTAATTTTATAGTACAATTAAATACTGTAAGCCCACGTAGCTCAGTAGGTAGAGCACTTGCATGGTAAGCAAGAGGTCACCGGTTCAAATCCGGTCGCGGGCTCCAAAAAGTAAGACACACTAGGACGAGTTTTCTATAAAAATATTAAAAATTCAAGGAGGAATAATAAAATGGCAAAACAAAAATTTGAAAGAACAAAACCCCATGTAAACATAGGGACAATAGGACACGTAGACCATGGCAAAACAACTCTAACAGCAGCAATCACATTAGTATTAAATAAAAGATATGGTTCAGGTGAATTCGTAAGCTACGACAACATAGACAAAGCACCAGAAGAAAGAGAAAGAGGAATAACAATCTCAACATCACACGTAGAATATGAAACACCAAAAAGACACTACGCACACGTAGACTGCCCAGGACACGCTGACTATGTAAAGAACATGATCACAGGAGCAGCACAAATGGACGGAGCAATACTAGTAGTATCAGCAGCAGACGGTCCAATGCCACAAACAAGAGAACACATACTACTATCAAGACAAGTAGGAGTACCAAAGATAATAGTATTTTTAAACAAAGCAGACATGGTAGACGATCCTGAATTAATCGAACTAGTAGAAATGGAAGTAAGAGAACTACTAAACGAATATGAATTCGACGGAGACAACACACCAATCATAGTAGGCTCAGCGCTAAAAGCCCTAGAAGATCCAGACGGAGAATGGGGAGACAAGATAATAGAATTAATGGAAGCAGTAGACGAATACATTCCAGAACCACAAAGACAAATAGACAAACCATTCCTAATGCCAGTAGAAGACGTATTCTCAATCACAGGAAGAGGAACAGTAGCAACAGGAAGAGTAGAAAGAGGAACAATCAAAGTAGGAGAAAGCGTAGAGATAGTAGGACTAACAGAAGAATCAAGAACAGTAGTAGTAACAGGACTAGAAATGTTCAAGAAACTACTAGACGAAGCACAAGCAGGAGACAACATAGGAGTACTATTAAGAGGAGTACAAAGGAACGAAATCGAAAGAGGACAAGTACTAGCAAAACCAAAGACAATAAAACCCCACAAGAAATTTGATGCAGAAGTATACGTATTAAGCAAAGAAGAAGGCGGAAGACACACACCATTCTTCAACGGATACAGACCACAATTTTTCTTTGGAACAACAG
>NZ_JCANTN010000015.1:0-47930 GCF_059568515.1 Soehngenia saccharolytica DSM 12858
ATTATATCATAAATGTAATTAATTTTTGCCTCGTATTTGAGAAATCTCGAAATTTACTATATCTGGCAAGTTGACTGAATATATAGACATCTTGTTAATTTATTGACAATATATTATAATATGCTAAAATAATTGCATAAATACAATTAATTAATATTTAACAGGAGGTTAGATTATGTATTCGATTAATGAAATCGATGAAATCATATCCAAACACGGTAATGATCAATCGTCTATCATTGCAATTTTACATGATGTACAAAGTAAGTACAATTATATTCCTCAAGATTGTTTAGAGTATATTGCTAATAAACTCGATATCAGTCCTGCAAAAGCTTTTGGAATCGCAACATTTTATGAGAATTTCTCATTAGAGCCCAAAGGCAAATACATAATAAAAGTTTGTGATGGAACAGCTTGCCATGTCAGAAAATCCACACCAATACTAGAAGCTCTTAGAAAAGAATTGAAACTAACAGATAGTAAGAAAACAACTGATGATTTGATGTTTACATTAGAAACTGTATCATGCCTTGGCGCCTGCGGTCTAGCTCCTGTTATAACAATAAATGACAAAGTCCATGGTAAAATGACTCCTGAGGTTGTAGTAGAATTATTAAATTCTTTAAAGGAGGATAAATAATGCGAATAGACAACTTTGAAGATTTCTATAAATTTCAAAATCAATTTAACAATGCTTTAAATAACCAGACACAAAAAGTAATCGTATGTGGTGGCACTGGATGTGTTGCTGGTGGCTCTTTAGATGTTTACGATAAGATTAAATCTTTGTGTACACAAAGAGGACTAAATGTAGAAACAGTATTAGATATTCATGATGACAAGAATTCTATTGGAATAAAGAAGTCTGGATGCCATGGATTCTGTGAAGAGGGTCCACTAGTAAGAATTGAACCTAACAATTTATTATATTTAAAAGTTACTGTCAATGATTGTGAAGAAATTGTTGAAAAGACTTTGATAAATAATGAACCAATTGAAAGACTACTATATAAATTTAATGATAAAATATATCCTTCACAGGAATCAATTCCTTTCTATGAAAAACAAACAAGAATGGTTTTACAAAACTGTGGGCATATTGATGCAGAATCTATAATTGAATATATTGGGATTGGTGGATATAGCGCATTTGTTAAATCCCTTAATATGCGTCAAAATGATATTTGCAACGAAATGATTGAGGCTAACTTAAGAGGTAGAGGTGGTGGAGGTTTCCCTGCAGGGAAAAAGTGGATTCAAGTAATGTCCTTTGATTCAGATGTAAAGTATGTCATCTGCAATGGCGATGAAGGAGATCCTGGTGCTTTTATGGATAGGAGTATTATGGAAGGTGATCCACATAGCATATTAGAAGGTATGTTAATTGCTGCATGTGCTACAGGGGCTACAGAAGGATATATTTATGTAAGAGCTGAGTATCCACTTGCAATACAAAGGTTGTCAAGAGCTATTGAGCAAGCGAGAGAAATAGGATTGTTAGGAGAAAACATATTGGGAACGTCCTTCTCATTTGACATCCACATTAATAAAGGAGCAGGTGCATTTGTCTGTGGAGAGGGTAGTGCTCTAATGGCTTCTATCGAAGGAGAAAGAGGGATGCCTAGAGTAAGGGCAAAGAGAACTGTTGAAGAAGGCCTCTGGGGTAAGCCAACTGTATTAAATAATGTTGAAACATTTGCAAATGTAAGGCATATCATAAATAACGGAGCTGAATGGTTTAAAAAATATGGCCCATCAAATAGCCCTGGTACTAAAGCATTTGCTTTAACTGGAAACGTTAAAAATACTGGGCTGATAGAAGTTCCAATGGGAACAACACTAAGGGAAGTTATTTTTGATATCGGCGGCGGCATCGCCAATGGGAAAAAATTTAAAGCTGTCCAAATTGGAGGACCTTCTGGTGGCTGCTTGAGTGAAGAACATTTAGATTTACCTTTAGATTTTGATTCTCTAAAAAAAGCGGGAGCTATGATAGGTTCAGGTGGAATGGTAGTAATGGACGAAGATACTTGTATGGTTTCTGTTGCTAGATTCTTTATGAATTTTACTCAAAATGAATCTTGTGGAAAATGCATTCCTTGTAGAGAGGGTACTAAGAGAATGTTGCAAATACTGGATAAAATAATAGATGGAAATGGCACTTTAGAAGATTTAGATATGCTTGAAGAGCTCGGAGATACAATTACTAAAACCTCACTATGTGGACTTGGTAAAACTGCTCCTAACCCTGTATTATCGTCTTTAAAATATTTTAGAGATGAATATATCTCTCATGTTGTTGATAAAAAGTGTCCATCGAAAGTATGTTCAAAATTAAAAACAATTTATATTGATGAAGAGCTTTGCAGAGGGTGTAGTAAATGTGCACGAGTATGCCCAGTTGATGCTATAAGTGGAAAGATTAAAGAACCATATAAAATAGATCAAAACAAATGTATCAAATGTGGTAGCTGTATTGAAGCATGTGCATTCTCAGCTGTTAAGGAGGCCTAATCATGAAAGGTACGATGATTATAGATGGTAGAAAAGTCGAATTTGAAAATGAGCAAAATGTATTGGAGGTAGCAAGAAATGCTGGTATAGATTTGCCAACTTTTTGCTATCATTCAGAACTAAGTATGTATGGTGCTTGTAGAATGTGTATAGTAGAGGATGATAGAGGTGGAATTTTAGCATCTTGTTCTACTTTGCCAAAAGATGGTATGGAAATATACACAAACACCCCTAAGATAAGAAAATACAGAAGAAATATACTCGAGCTTCTATTAGCAAATCACGATAGAGATTGCACAACATGTGTAAAAACTGGTAATTGTAAGTTGCAAGATCTATCTTCTAGGCTCTGTATGGATGATGTAAGATTTCCTAATAGTATGAAAGAACACGAAATCGATTATAGTAGTTTAGCAATTATTAGAAATCCTAACAAATGTATCCTATGTGGTGATTGTGTCAGAATGTGTGAAGAAGTTCAAGGCGTAGGGGCATTGACATTTGCATATAGAGGATCAAAGATGAAAATTACGCCCGCATTCAATAAAAATATTTCAGAAGTAAATTGTGTTGACTGTGGCCAATGTAGAGCAATTTGTCCTACAGGAGCTATATCAATTAAAAATCAGAATAAATACTTCTGGGAATTAGTTAATGATAAAACTAAGAGGGTTGTAGTTCAAATAGCACCAGCAGTTAGAGTAGCCTTAGGTGAGAATTTTGGCTTAGCACCTGGCACTGTAACAATAGGAAAGATCATCACTGCATTGAAATACATGGGAGTAGAAAGTGTATTTGATACTTCTTTTGGTGCTGATTTAACTGTAATGGCCGAAGCAGAAGAATTTGTTGATAGACTAGAAAAAAACGAGAATTTACCTCTTTTTACTTCTTGCTGTCCTGCATGGGTTAAATATGCTAACAATAATTTTCCTGAACTCGAGCATAATATTTCAAGTTGCAAATCGCCTCAACAGATGTTTGGTTCAGTTCTTAAAAAATATTACAAGAGTATAGATAAAGAAGATGGCAGAGAAACAGTTGTTGTTTCAGTTATGCCATGTACTGCAAAAAAAGCTGAAGCAAGCAAAGAAGAATTTATAACTGATGGAGTAAGAGATGTTGATTTAGTAATAACTACACAAGAGCTTGCTATGCTAATTAAGGATGCAGGTTTGATGTTTGATAATTTATATGAAGATTCTTTTGATATGCCATTTGGTCTATCTAGTGGATCAGGTGTAATATTTGGTTCAAGCGGTGGTGTTGCTGAAGCTGTATTAACTAGATTAATGAAACAAAAACCTTCAGTTTCAGATAAAGAGATTATTTTCAGCAATGTTCGCGGTATGAAAAGGGTAAAAGAATCTAATTTTGTGTTAGATGGAAAAGAAATTAGAATTGCTGTGGTTCATGGACTAAAAAATGCTTCTGAATTAATCAAACAAATACAAAACGGCGAGAAAACATACGATATCGTTGAAGTAATGGCTTGTCCAGGTGGTTGTATTGCTGGTGGAGGCCAACCAACTCCAATGGATGAAGAAAAACGAAAGAAAAGAGCTAGTGGGTTGTATTCATTAAATAGAACGGCTCAAATTAAGTCATCTGAAGAAAACCCATTGATTAGAGACTTGTTTGAAGGCTTATTAAAAGATGATCATGAAATACTACATGTACACAAAATTCATAAATAGAGAACATATAAAAATACCTTCTAAATTTTTAGAAGGTATTTTAAATGTTTTTCTTGTTCCTCTGAATGTATCCATGCTCAACTGAAGGTGTAGCATTTACAGGCTGTGGATAGAGATCCATTAATCGATATACTAAAGGATCCATGTCGGTACTCACGTGCAATCCTAATTCTTTTGCTACATCAACTGTTATAGGATAATCATGAGTCCAAAACCCTTGCGTTAGCATATTGGATATATGTTTTTTTTCTTCTAGCGTGTAGCTATCTGGTAATAATGATATTATTGAATTGTACAATTGATTAATTGCCTTTTGTGCTACATCTGCCATAATCAAAGTTTCATCATCTATTTTGTCAACTGGTTTTTTATTCAAAACATTAACAATAGAAGGTGCTGGATACTGCCCTAGTTGTGGATCTACTGGCCCTAACATCGCATTCTCGCTCATTATAATCTCATCTGCTGCTAAAGCTATCAAAGTCCCACCAGACATTGCATAATGAGGGATAAATACTCTAACTCTGCCTTTATGGTTTCTTAAGGCTCTCGCTATTTGTAAAGCTGCCAATGCCAAGCCTCCGGGTGTGTGTATTATTAAGTCTATGGGCATATCATCATCAGTCATTTGAATTATTCTTATTAACTGTTCCGAATCATTTATATCTATATACCTCATAACAGGAAATCCTAAAAAATTCATGCTTTCTTGCCTATGAATAAGAGTTATGACTCTAGATTTATTTTTAACTTCAAGTTGATGAATGATCCTTCTTCTGCTAGCACGTAAGGACTGTTGTTTGATTAATGGTTGTAAAGCTGATATTATGAAGAAAATCATAAGCAAGTTAAAAAACATAGCTACCCCTCCTTTTATGATCTATATTTATAATACTACCCCGCTTTTAAACAATTAAGCAAAAATATTTTAAACAATTAAGCAAAAATATAAGTTGATAGCTAAATCAATAATTTATTTCAGAAAGAACCTCATAATACACTTTGTTAAATCCAACTCCTTCTCTTTTGCATATATTCTTAATATCTTCAAATTCTGGCTGAATCCTGTAATTACAATCATCGATAAGAATTTTTTTAGCATTTATGTCACCATACTTCGTGTTTATAGTTATTAATTCCCTATTAAGAATTCTTCTCTTTAGTCTTTGCTCTCTAATACCTATAGATGTGGTATTTTTATAAATAATATCTTCTAACTTTTCTTTTTTGACTTCATCAGTTATAACACTTAACATATAAGCAGGCCTATTTTTCTTCATATATATTGGAGTGTAGTATACATCCTTAGCTCCGTTATCAATGAGTTCTTGAAAAATAAATCCCAAATTTTCTCCTGTTGAATCATCTATGTTAGTCTCTAGTAAATAAACTTCATCTTCGTCTATATCAATAGTTTCTAATTCTTCAATCTCAAATACTCTCAATATATTAGCCCTCGAAAAATCTTTTGATCCTGCCCCCAATCCAATTCTTTTAATTTTAAATTTATCTGGCATCTTATTTTTCGAGTTTAAAAAAGCCGCAATTCCTGCACCTGTAGGAGTTATCATTTCACCTTCTTCATCTGTAAGATTCATATAGAGATTATTTTGTGCAAATATATTTGCAACTGCTGGAACAGGAACAGGTAATATTCCATGTTGAATTTTTGTTGTTCCCCTACCCTCAGATATTGGAGAAAAATAAATATCTTTCACACTTAATTCATCGATCAAAATAGCAGTAGCAACTATGTCTACAATCGAATCAATTGCTCCTACTTCATGAAAGTGAACCTCGCTTATTTCTACGCCATGTGCTTTGGCCTCTGCTTTAGCAATTATTTCAAATATTCCTTTTGCAATTCTTTTAGCATTTTCTGTCAAAGAAGAATCTTCAATAATTTTTTGAATATCAAAGAGATTTCTATGCTCATGACTATGTTTATGTTCTTTTTTAACAGATTTTAATATCAATGAAGAACTCAATTTTGTTTTTCCATGTTGTTCTTCTTTAGTTTTAACGCTTAACTTGTCATCTAAAATTACATCAAATTTCAAAGCTGATATTGAATTTTTATATACCCTATTGATATTGATGTTAAATTTTTCTATTTTTAAACTTTCTAAATAATTAAGCAATGTATCTATGTCTAATCCTAAATCTAAAAGTGCTGATACAGTCATATCCCCACTGATTCCAGAATAACACTCGAAATATAATGCTCTATTTCCCATTAGAACTCACCACCAGTCTATTAATTTGATTTGCAATATATCCAGCTCCAAAGCCATTGTCAATATTTACCACAGCAATTCCTTCTGCACATGAATTTAACATTGTAAGTAGCGAAGATATTCCGTTAAAATTCGAGCCATATCCCACCGATGTAGGAACAGCAATTACCGGTTTGTCTACCATACCTGCAATAACTCCTGGTAATGCGCCTTCCATTCCAGCCACAGCGATAATACAATTTGCACTAGATATCTCATCTATTTTTGATAAAAGTCGATGTATGCCGGCTACACCAACATCATAAATTCTCATTACTTTGCTTCCAAAAAATTCAGCTGTTTGTGCAGCTTCTTCAGCAAATGGTATGTCTGAAGTCCCACCTGTACAAATAGCAATATTACCTAAATTTTTGTAACTTGACCTTTTAAGCTTTAAAATTCTAGATAAATCGTCATATTCTACATTTTCGATCACAGATTTGACACTTTCAAACTGTTCTTTTGATGCCCTTGTGCCAAGTACATCTACATCATTTTCTGCAAAATGTTTAAATATATTAATTAAATGATCTTTCGATTTCCCTTCGCATAATATGACCTCTCCATACCCCTTTCTGAGTTTTCTATGGTGATCAAGTTTTGCATATCCAAGCTCTTCATATGGCATTTTTTTTAAAGTTTTAACAGCATCTTCAATCGAAATCTCATCAGCTTTTACTTTTTTCAAAATATCCTCTAAATCCATGTTTTCACTTCCTCTAAAATTTTATATTAACATCCATGCTTCCTGATCTGAACCCTTCGATATCAACAGTAATATAAGTAAATCCATTGGGTTTTAATAGATCTATTATTACATCTGAGTTATCTAATAATCTGTATAAGTCATCTCTTTTTACTTCTATTCTAGCTATTTCATTATGAACTCTGAGTCTAACAATATCAAATCCCATTTTTTTAATCTCATTTTCACATTTATCAATTTTATTCAATAAATTTAAATCAAGTTTTGTATTATATGGTATGCGTGTAGCAAGACAAGGTGCTGAAGGTCTGTTAGCAACACTTATACCCAAATCGCTAGCCAATTTTCTAACAGCATTTTTATCAATGCCAAGCTCTACTAATGGGCTCTTTATATCCAGCTCCTTCAGAGCTTTTAACCCAGGCCTATATGCAGATAGGTCATCTAAATTAGTACCATCGATTATATTTTTAGCACCATTTGCTTTAGCAAAATCCACGAGTTTTTGAAACATAAATTTTTTGCAGAAATAACATCTATCTACAGTATTATTTAAAATTTCATCATTTTGAAGCTCATCTATTTCAATGATCTTATGGGCTACACCCATTTCTTTGGCTAAATTTGTTGATATTTCAACGTCATTTATAGGATGAAGTTTTGTGTTTAAAGTTACAGCATATAAAACATATCTGTTAGTTTTATTTATATCTGCAGCAACTTTAAGCAGCAAACTGCTATCAACTCCACCTGAAAAAGCTATACAAAGCCCATCTTCAAGTAATTTTTCTATTTTGTTATACAATAATTTCAACGTATCCATTTTTCACCTCTTCTATTTCAGTATCTTCTCAAAAGCTATTCTTTCACTACCATCTCTAATATAAATTTTGCCGCAATAATTATAATTAAGTCTACTTAATACTTTTTGCATAGGTATATTTTTAATATGTGTATCAACTTTTATACTATATACCCCGTTGTCGGTACAGTATTTTTCGACATTTTCCATTATTATATATGAATACCCCTTCCCTTTATACTCCTCGTCTATTGCTACTCTATGCACTACTGCATACTCCAAATCGCTAAGCCACTTACCATCATATATTTTATTGTATGTTTCTTCTCCATCAAAAGAAATTGCAACATATCCTATGATTGAGTCATTATCTACTAAAACAAATCCATATCCTTTATCAATATCATCTTTTATTATTTCTTCATTAGGATAGTTGTTTTGCCATTGATCGATTCCTTTTATTCTAAAATTTTCTTGAGCTTTATAAATTATGTTCATTATTTGAGGAACATCTTTTAGCGTAGCTTTCCTAAACTCCATAAACTCACCTCTACATTATTTTGTATCTCTAATTATAATCATAGATCATGTTATTTACAATAAAAAAATACTTCCAAATAAGCAATCTTAATTGAATCAACTAGACTGCCTAATTTGGAAGTATTATATTATTATATATGTTTAAATTTATTTACTTTGCTTTATAAAAGTCGAATCGTAATCCTTTAATATAGCTGAAGCTTGAGGTGCCAATATGATTAATCCGATTAAATTTGGTATTACCATGAGCCCATTAAACATGTCTGCCATATCCCAGACAATCTCAACTTTCACAAATGAACCAAGTATTATAAAACCTAATACCAAACCTCTATATATGTTTATACCCTTTTTTCCAAATAAGTATTTAATATTTGCTTCCCCGAAAAAATACCAACCAATAATAGTAGTAAATGCAAAGAATAACAAGCTTATTGCAGTAAATACTAAACCAAACTTGCCTAGCCCTAACCCAAACGCTTTTTGAGTCATCTCTATACCTGTCAATCCTAATGTATTTGCTCCTGTTACAAGATTAATTAGAGCTGTTATTGTACAAATAACTAATGTATCAATGATAACTCCAACCATAGCTACCATACCTTGTTGTGCCGGATGTGCAACGTTTGCCACAGCATGAGCATGAGGAGTTGAACCCATACCAGCTTCATTTGAAAATAAGCCTCTAGCAATCCCATATCTAGCAGCTTGTTTCATCGTAACTCCTAAAGCTCCACCAACAGCTGCTTTAGTTGTAAATGCTCCTTGAAATATGCTTTTAAACGCAGGAATAATTGTAGTTGAATTCTTAAATATAATTATAACACTACCGACTATATAGAGAATTGCCATAAATGGTACAACTAATTCTGCAAAACTTCCAATTCTTTTCATTCCACCTACAAGTATAAGAGCTGCAAAAATGGCTATCGTAACACCCACTATAGGTTTTGGAATATTAAAAGCTGCATTAACAGCAGTTGAAATAGAATTTGATTGAACCATATTTCCAACAAAGCCAAGTGCAACAATTATTGTCACAGCAAAAAATCCCGCTAAAAATTTGCTTTTAACTCCTCTTGACAAATAATATGCTGGACCTCCAGTCACTTCTTCTCCTGATCTGTCTGCATATTTTTGTGCTAAGACAGCTTCTCCAAAGTTAGTTGCCATACCTAATATCGCTGAAACCCACATCCAAAAAATTGCCCCTGGACCTCCAGATGCAATTGCTGTTGCAACACCAGCCAAGTTTCCCGTTCCTACTTGAGCTGCCACAGCAGTAGCTAAAGCTTGAAAAGATGTCATTCCACCTTTACTCTCGTTTGTGTCTTTTTTGAATAAACCTCCAAAAGTTTGTTTAAAACCTGCTCCTACTTTTCTTATTTGTGGAAAACCAAGTCTAAAAGTGTAATAGATGCCAGTAAGTAATAGAGCATAAATTAATAACTTGTCCCACAAAAAACTGTTGACTAACTTTACAAATGATTCCATTTTCTACCTCCTCATAGTTTGTTAATTTCTCTCCATATATTACCATAATATTTTTTAATATGATTGTATAGGTATATTGATAAAATTTATACAATATTTTATAATTTAATATAAATAAAAAAAGATAGTAGAATAATTTTTCCACTATCTTTACAAAATTATAAATTGTATCACATCTCATATGTTGTTAAAACAAATCCATGGAATAGATCAAAATAGTTTAAATTCCACACAGAAAGCCATATTCGCATTCTCCTTCACAATTCTTTTGTGTGAAAAATTCATTTTCGTTCACTATCTCAAGTTTAGAAAAAATATTAACAATGTCATTTAAAATATAGCTTTCTTCTATGTCATCAAAAGCTACTTCTATTCTTTTACCTTTGTCTAATAAATAAATATACATATGATTTATATCAATATTTGGGTAGATTCTTTCAATCGCATATTTGTATGCAACAAACTGAGGTGCATAATCTTTCATTATTTTCTTCTCATCGTTAATGCTATTCACTCTGCTAGTTTTATAATCGATAATATCGATTTTCTTTTCTCCATTTTCCTCATAAACATCTAACCTGTCAATAATGCCATAAAGAATTAAATCGCTTTCCAATAATCTCACTCTAAACTCAAACTCAGTTTTTATTTTCTTACTTATACTTTGATTATTTTCTATTTTTAAGAAATTATCAATTAATCTATATATTCTAATCCTTTGACTTTCTTTTATTGAGCCTAGATATTTTTTAATTCTTTCTTCAATGTCTATCTCTTTATCTAATGCTAAATCCTCCAATACTCCGTGTACAAATGATCCTAGTTTTAAAGCATCTGTTGGCTCTGTGGCATTTAAAGCATTTTCTGATATATCTTCGTAGTTCTCATAAAGCATGCTTTTATTTAATCTATTATTATCTAAATGTAGAATATATCTATAAAAATATTTTCTAGGGCAATTTTTAAACATCATGTACTTGGAAATACTAACGATAGATTTTGAATTATAATCAATTTTAAAATTAATATTATCAAGAACTTTTGCTGTATCTAGGCTAGTAAGTTGTCTATTGATCGATGATTCTTCTTGGATGTATTCATAATCATCAAATGATTTAGTTAGCTCTTCATATTTATTAAAAGGTAAAGTACTTAGTTCGCCAAATATTGTATTTGCATTATTCCTTTTTTCTATACCACTTAATGACAAAAACCTAATTGCACGAGTTATGCCCACATAAAGTATCCTCAGCTCTTCATATTTATTTTCTATGACCTTTTTATTCACTATATCGCTAAACATTGCTTCTGTCTTTGAATTTCTTAAACACAAACCTAATCTAGAGCTATCGCCTGTGGATGTATCGTATATGAAGTTTTCATTATTGTTTTTAGTAAGCTGATAATCAAGGGCTGGAATAAAAACAGCTTCAAATTCAAGCCCCTTTGCTGCATGTATCGTCATGATTTTAACTGCATCGCTATTTTCAGTGTCCAAAAATGCCACTTGTTCCTGATCTGATTCACTGGATAAATTATCAATATACTCAATAAATTCAAGTGGCGAATAAATCCCCTTATTATCAAATTCAATTGCTATTTCTAAAAATTTTTCATAATTTCTATATTTCTGCAAGCCATCATCTTGAATTAAAAGAATTTTTTGTATGTTTAGCTCATGATCAACCAATTTAATTAAATCGTGTATCTTTAAAAAAGAAGCTTTTTGCTTTATATAAAATAATATATCAATTTTATTATTCAATCCTTTCGCCACTTCTAAATCATCAGTGCTTTTAATACGAGAAAAGACCTCAATCACATCATTATCAGATAAGCCAACAAAAGGACTTCTCATCAATGCCAAAAATGATCTTTTCTCATCTTGATTGTACATAAACTTAATTAAATTAATTAAATCCTTGACTTCTTGAGAATCGTAATATCCTATTCCTCCAAGCACAGTATATGGAATGTTTTTTTCTTTTAATGCGTTTTCAAACTCTTTCAAACTATTTCTATTTCTTAGGAGTATTGCAATATCTTTATATCTCATGCCTTTATTGTTTAATTCGGCTACCTTGTTCGCTATGAAATTGGCTTCTTTTATTCTACTATCACTTTCATTTTTTTCAACCAGTGTCAATAGTTCTTCAACAGATACCTGAGATTCTCTCAATTTTTTAATATTTAATTTATTATTTGTTACCTCTTTTGTATTGTCAATAAATGTAAAGATAAACCCAGACTCTCCTTCTAATGAGTTTGTAGTTTCAGAAGGTTCATATATTTCTATGATCCTATTAAAAATATCATTAGTTATTTCAACTATTTTATCATGGCTTCTATAGTTCTTTAACAAATTCATCTTTTCTCCATTTTGTTGTATAATTGAAGTAATCTGATCAAATACTTTGTAATTGGCTCCTCGGAATTGATAAATTGATTGTTTAATATCGCCAACAACAAATAGTTTCCCATCTTCAATTTTTCCATTATTCTCAGTCAAATATAATAATATTTTTAATTGAATTTCATTAGTATCTTGAAATTCATCCACTAAAAAGTATCTGAATCTATTTTTTAACTTTTCTCTGGTTTCATCATTTTTTTCTAAGATCTCTAAAGCGTATCTTTCTAAATCATTAAAGTCCATGAAATTTAACGCTCTTTTTTCTTCCTTAAATTTTTCATCGACTGCGTTTACCATTTCCAGTATAAAGTCAATAACTAATTGACAATCTCTATAATTCTCATCATTCTCATAATACTTTATAATGTTATTAGTTGAATATTCTATAGCTTCTTTTATGCTGTCTCCTCTAGTTGTTATTTCCTTATATATGCTCAGAATTTCATTTATAATTTGAGTTTTTAAATCGTATTTTACTTTAACATTTGAAAAATACATATCAAAATAACTGTAATATCTCTCATCTTCAATGAATAAATTCAATATTTCTTCTGCACACTTTTTTAACATTGCCTGTCTATCTGTGTTTTCAATAATTTTATACATTGGATCAATCCCAATTAAGTAGTAATTGTCCTTGATTATATCATCACAGAAACTATGAAAAGTTGAGATATTTGAAAGAACCATATTTTCTTTTATTTCATTAAGTTTAGATACCATTTCATCGTCTTTCTCATCTTCTAAAAATTCATTTACTAAGTCTAATATTCTCTCCTTCATCTCCAATGCAGCTTTTTTAGTAAATGTAATTGCAACTATTTCATCAATTTTTGCATCTGTATCGAGTAATATCTTTAAATATCTCCTAGTTAAAACTCTTGTTTTTCCAGAACCAGCTCCTGCATGTAAAGCGATATTTTTGTTTATATCTAACGCTCTTGCTTGTTCTTCATTTACATTGTATTTCTGCATTATTTGTTCTAAATCAATCATATTATTTCCTCTCTTTTATTCATTAACACAATAGGATTATATCGACAGATATCTTGAAAATCGCACTTATAACCATAGTTATTAATGTATTTGCATTTCTTTGGCAGCGTAAATAACCCTTTATTTATCCCTTTTATGCTATTTTCTATGAAGTTTTTATTTATATGAGCAAATATTACATCCAAATTGTTTTGCAAAACTGTATTAGTTTTTCTATCAATATCGAGAATTTTTCTCGTTTCATCTACAATTATCCCTGAGATTTTAGGTTTTCCTCTTTCAAGTGTTTTAGTTATGTCATAATACACAAGAGCAACACACTTAGGATTTAACCCTTTTGATCTAAGCAATTTTTCCACAGCAAAATAATATATAATTACCTGTATTGCATCGCCTTTTAAAATATCACTTAACGACCCTGCATTAGACATTTTATAATCATATACTATGTATCTTCCTGTAGGTTTATTCTCAGAATACTCTAAATCAACTCTGTCTATGCGGCCATAAATCTGTGCATTTTCAATTAAGTCATTTTCAGAAAACCATTGTTCTATAAAGAATGGTCTAAAATCTATTTTCTCATTAAATTCAACATCAATACTAATAAACTTTTTAGCTTTATCTAGAATAATCTTTTTTGCTCTATCAGTTAAAATATCGTCAAGAACTAGTCCGTATTTTTTGAATGCTGCATCCGCTAAATATTCAATTTTCTGTTCATCATAAATTGTTTTATTATGAATAAATTCTCTATAATAGTTTGCTAATATTTCGTGGAATATATTGCCTTGATTAATACTAGAAAATATGTATTCATCCCATCTATATACACCTAGCCCTTGTTCAAGAAGATATTTAAAATGGCATTTATTATATGTCATTATTTTAGAAGCGCTGTATTTAGCATCGTCAAATATTTTATATACTAACTTTTCATCAACTTTTCCATCATACTCTGTGTATATTTCACTGTTTCGCTTGTCCTCTACAGTTCTTGCCATTATGATATTATTTAGCTCTTTACTTGAAATATTACTCAATAATACGCCAATCTCTTTTTCATGTGTTATACAGTATCTCATTAAAGCTTCATTTTTAGAATGTACTGAATTGAATTCAAACCTATTTTTCATTGATCTTAGATCCTTTTTGGGATTATTTTCTCCTATCTTATACAATAGCTCATCTAAAAATTGAGATTTAGCTATATATGATCCATCTTCATTCGCTGTTCTATAACTTAAATATAGCGCTTTATTAGGCGATGCTATTGAAAATAAAAACCTTATCTTCTCTTTATCCATCTCATATTGGTTTCGATTTATTTTTGAATTATTGAATAAATCCCTTTCCCTATTAGAATATATCCCAGTATTCTTTATTATACTAGGAATTATACCTTCATTTAGCCCCATAAAAAATACATAATCATACGTCGTGCCTCTAATCACGTCAGTAGTTAATACTTTCACTCCATAACTAAGTTTGTTATGTAATGTGACAGTTTTATCTCTTAGATAAAAATCAAGTGTAAATATAAACTCATTGTAGCTAATATCCCTATTGTAGTAAGCATATGATTTAGCAATATTATTTAAGATATCTTCAAATTCAAATAAGGCCTTTAAATCCCTTGTCATCAAATCAAATGAAATATCATTGCTGTTGTATAAATCTGCAATTCTTTCCTTTAGCTTAAGATCATTAATTATTTTTATAAGTTCGTCCTTAAACTCCTCGAACTTAGCTTCTGATTTAAAAAGTGACAATCTTTCGCTTACCTTTTCATCAAATGCAATAAAAGACTTGCTTATTTCTCTAATCTTTGCATCTTCTTGGGATAAATTATTTAAATACTCAGCAGTATCAATCCCTTTGTAAAAATAATTTAATATAAATAAAATGCCTTCTCTACTTTCTAGATCGATATATGGGCTTGTTGCAATTTCTTTTAACAAATCCTTATTAAATCTGTCTGTTTTCAGTTTTAGTAACGAAATTAAAGTTCGTATAAATGGAATATTTGTGATTTTTTCTGATTTACTCAATGCAATATGAATCCCATATTCATTAAATATATCAAGTATTTTTTCTTCATAGGCCATCTTATCAGCGATAATCAATGCTATCCTGGATAAGTCTATGTTGTCGTTCTGCATCAATATATCCTTTATCTTACCAGCAACTTGTCTTATCTCATCCTCGATACATGGAGAATCAATGATTTCTATTTCATTACACTTAACTTTTCCAGATTCGAATACCACACTGGATAGTTCTTTGTACTTGCTATCTTTAATGAAATCATGATAAATTATCTCAAAGTTGTTTTCCTTTGCAAATTTTAAAATCTCATTTTCTGCAAAAGACCTAACAAATGGGATATCTAAAGGTAGATGATAAATATATTCCATATTGAAGTTGTTTTTTATTGTCTTCAGTAATGTCTCTTCACTAGTTGATACATCAATATATCCATCAATTACAAATAATGTGACATCGTCAAAAAATCTTGTTTTATTTATATTTTCTATTGCAATAAGTATTAAATCGTTTAAATCTAATATGTTTAATTCTTTAAGTTTATTTGTATATTCCTTATATATTTCGGCTAATTCAATCGATTTATTATAGGCAACTTTATCATTTAGCGAATTAATATTCTTCAACAAATCTTCATATCCTATGTTATTTTCTTTCAAAATTCTAATCTCGTTTAATACATTGATGATAAATCCATTTTTGTTGTATACTTTATCAAAATAATACAACATATTGTCATCATGCATCTTTTTGATTATGTCTTCTAAAATTATGAGCGAACTTTCATCTGTGATTATTTCTCTTTCCTCCAAAAAATCCATTGAAATCCTCATTATTAGATCATCAAATGTTATAACATCAATATTATATAATGCACCTAATTCGTTAAGTACACTTTCTCTTACAAATTCAATTAGTTCATCTGAAGGTGCTAAATATATTACTTTTTCATTCCTCTTTATTGTATCTACAACTCTATTAAGCAAAAAATCACCTCGATTATTTGATGCATGAATTACATTAATTTTATACTGTAATTTATTAATATTCAATATAATAGTTAAACTATGTACATATTTTTTTATTTAAAAATCCATATATGCAAAAAGCTCCTTAATTCTAAGATTAAGGAGCTTGGATTAAAAAATCATGCGACTTGTGATCCTTCACTTCGTTCAGGATGACAAGTCCAGCATTTTAAGCATATTTCAGAATCCTGTCATTCTGAGCGTAGCGAAGAATCTAATCATTTAAACTCCTCCGAAAAACCTTTCCTTAATGTAAATGTTAAAATGAATATGAACAAAAATTAGAATCTCAAAATGTACAAATTTGTACATTTTTTCTTGTATAATATTTCTAAAAAACTATGACAGGAGTAATATTATGCGGAAAGATGTACTTAACCAAATTAAACTGATAGGGGAGGATTTTGATGTCTTGAATAAGAGTGAATTAGCTAGAAGATTTAACTGTGATAGAAGGACAATTGATAGGTATTTAAACGACCCTAGTTCAGGTACTAGAAAACCTAGAAATCTTAAGAGTAAAATTGACGATTTCAAGGAAACTATCATAGATAAAGTAGATAACTATGGTTCTACCTCAATGTCTGTATATAAGTTCATTCAAAAGAAAGGTTACACTGGCGGTTATCATACAGTTAACAACTTTGTAAAAGATCATAAGAAGTCTGAGATAAAAAAGGCCACATTGAGATTTGATACAAGCCCAGGGTTACAAGCTCAAGTAGATTGGAAAGAAAGCATTAATATGTTCAGTAAACATGGTGAAATATTTGAAGTTAACATATTTCTAATGGTACTAGGATACTCTAGACTTAAATATTTAAAATTAACTGCAGATAGAACTCAGGAGACGTTATTTGAGTGTTTAACCCATGGTTTTAAATACTTAGGTGGTGTCCCTAAAGAAATATTATTCGATAATATGTCCTCTGTTGTTGACAGGAGTAGGACAACCTTTAAAAATGTAGCTATTAATCAAAAATTTAAGTACTTTTCAATAGATGCTGGATTTGAAATAATAACCTGTAGACCATATAGACCAGAGACTAAAGGTAAGGTAGAGACCTTGGCAAAGTTAGTAGATAGATTAACCCCTTACAACGAAGAATTTGATACATTTGAAGAGTTAGAAGCAATAGTAAATACATTTAATATGGAGATAAATAATGAGATATCACAAGCAACTAATGAAGTTCCTTTATTACGATTTCAAAAAGAGAAAGAGTATTTAAACCCTTTACCTAAAATGGATGTGCTTCTATCATATTTCCACCACGAAAAAGAGTACAAGGTATCCAAAGAATCTATGATCAGGTATAAAGGGAAAAAATACTCTGTACCTACCAAATATATTGGTAAATATACAACAATTTCAGAAATTGATTCTGAAATATATATCTATTATACAAAAGATTTAATTGCTTGTCATAGGATATCTGATAAAATTCTTCATTACAAAAAAGAACATGTAAAAGAAATACTTCGTTCAGATGCTCTGAAGCATTATTCAGATGAAAGGATTGAGGAATTCATTGAAAACAACTTAAAGAGTATGGATATTTTTCTTGAGGAGTGATTAATATGACAAGCTATACAAAACTACTTAATAATCTAGAGACTTTAAAGTTAGAGAAATTTAGAAGTTACTTGCCTAACTATATAGAGGAAATAACTAAAAATCAAATTCCATTTACGGAAGCATTATTACACTTGACTGAAAAAGAATTAGATTTTAGAAATGATAGAGCTTCAAAGATTCAAATAGCAGTATCTGCTTTCCCATTTGAAAAGACACTAGAAGATTTTGATTTTGATTTCCAACCATCATTAAATAAAGCTCAATTGTTAGATTTGGAGAGCTTAAGGTTTCTAGAAAACAAAGAAAATATACTTTTTTATGGGTCCTCTGGGGTAGGAAAGAGCCATTTAGCTGTTGCACTAGGAATTGCAGCAGCTAAAAAAAGATATATAACATATTTCATATCCTGCCATGATCTAATTATGCAACTAAACAAAGCTCATGCAGAGAATAGATTAGAAGCCAAGTTAAAGCACTTTTCTAAGTATAAGCTGCTAATTATAGATGAAATAGGATACTTACCAATAGATAAGCAAGGTGCAAATCTACTATTTCAGCTAATAAATAAGAGATATGAAAAGAATTCAACGATTATTACGACTAATCAACCATTTAGCAAGTGGGGAGAAGTATTTTCAGATATAACCCTTGCTAATGCAATTCTAGATAGGCTAATACACCATTCAACAATAATAAAAATAACTGGTCCTTCTTATCGTTTAAAGGATAAGATGGATCAGCTTGAATCAAAGAAAAGTAGTAACAATTAAATTCTAATTAATGTACATTTTGAGATTCTAAAAATTATACATTTTGGGATTGACATTTACACTTAATGGATTTACATCCTGTACTAATTGATTTTTCTTCTGCCTTGCCCATCCTTTAATTTCTTTTTCCCTTGCTATAGCTGAATTTACATCTGAAGTATATTCAAAATACACCAATTTATTTACATTGTATTTTCCCGTAAAACCTTTTACTAACTTATTTTTATGCTCATATATTCTCCGCTCTAAACTATTTGTAACACCTGTATATAAAACTTTGTTGTTCCAATTAGTTAACATATATACATAGTATAAATTCATCACTCCTTTAAGATTCTTCGCTACGCTCAGAATGACAAAGCTACTACTGCAAATAATTCCACACATATACATCAATTGTTTTAATCATAAATTCCCAATTTTCTTAATTCTATCATATAAGTTAGCTAATTTATATGAAATTTTATTTTAAATAAAAACAACTAAACTCCTTGAAATCAAGGAGTTCCTATTGTATCAATATTTAGTTTATGTATGGTGGAGGCGGTGGGAGTCGAACCCACGTCCGAGAACCGATCCACAGGAGTTTCTCCGAGTGCAGCCAGTAATTTAAAATTCCTGAAGCTAACCTCCTACTGGCAGGATGAAAGCCTCAGTAGCTTCATATATTCCGTTTCTAGCTCAAAGCTTTGCTAGACTCGGTTCCCCACAAATTTGACGTTCTATTCTATGCCGTGGGCAACATAGATAGAACGAGCAGCTTAAATTAAGCTGCTAGTGCGTAATTATTATCTGCGTTTATTTTAGTTGCCACTTTTAACGTTGCTTGGCGTCAACGACTCGCTACTCCTGATTCACGACCCCCGTCGAAACCATTTTCGCCCCCATATTTACATTTACATATTAGCATAAAAGTCAATAAAAGTCAAATTGAACATATGATTATCTGTATTTTTCCTTTTCTATTTGTTGAATTTTCCTTTCAGCATCTCTCTTGGCAATTGTTTCCCTTTTATCATAAAGTTTTTTACCTTTAGCTATTGCTAATTCTACTTTTACTTTGCCATTTTTAAAATACAATGATAGCGGTACTAGTGTATATCCTTTAATTGTTGTAAGTCCAATTAATTTTCTTATCTCTCTTTTATTTAACAATAGTTTTCTCACTCTGAGCGGATCGACATTGTAAATATTACCTTGCTCGTATGGGCTAATGTGCATATTGTATAAAAATACTTCTCCATTTTCTATATTTGCATAACTATCTTTTATGTTTACTTTGCCTTGACGTATAGACTTAACCTCAGTTCCTGTCAATACAATTCCAGCTTCTATCGTATCTTCTATAAAATAATCATGCCTAGCTTTTTTATTTGATGCAACTATTTTTACTTGTTTGTCGTTCAAATTTATCACTCCTATAATGCGATTTCTTTAGTAACCAATTCGAAGTCTATTGTCTTATTAACTAAATCCGTTCCAATAACGCGAATCTTTACCTCGTCTCCTATTCGATATACTTTTTTTGTCAATTCACCGATAATTTGATAATTTTCTTCATCAAAGAAGTAATAATCATCTAACATATTGCTAAAATGTATAAGACCTTCAATAGTATTATCTAACTGAACAAACATACCAAAATTTGTTACAGATGATATTAATCCTACATATTCTTCTCCAATCTTCGAACTCATATATTCCGCTTTCTTTAAATCATCAACATCTCTTTCAGCTTCATCAGCTAATCGTTCTGTCATTGAAACATGTTCAGCGACTTCAGGCAAAATTTCTCGCAATTTTTTTTCTTTTTTGGCTGATAAATTTCCATCTAAATAATCTTTTATTATCCTGTGTATCTGTAAATCCGCATATCTTCTTATTGGCGAGGTAAAATGTGTGTAATACTTTGCGGCTAATCCAAAATGCATTTCATGCTCTGCGCTGTATCGAGCCTTCTGCAATGTCCTAAGTAAAAGATTAGATATAAGAGCCTCTTCTTTTTTCCCTTTTATTTCCTTTGTAATTCTCTGGAATTCTTTTGGATGAAGATCTTTTCCCTTTAGGGTATACCCAAAATTATACAATATTTTAACAAATTGTTCGACTTTCTTTGGGTCAGGTTCTTCGTGTATTCTATAGATAAAAGGAGCATCTAACCAAAAGAAACGTTCAGCTATTGTTTCATTAGTAACTAGCATAAACTCTTCAATCATTCTATTAGCTACTCTTCTTTCTAATCTTCTCACGTCAACTGCTTTCCCATTCTCATCAAGCTCAATATAACTTTCAGGAAAATCAAAATCTATGCTTCCCCTTTTTTCTCTTCTAATACGCAAAATATCCATTAGTTCTTTCATCAATAATAATTCACTTTCTACATTTAATAATTCACTTGGATATTCCCTTTCAACTCCCTCAATAAGATCAGATACATCATCATAAACTAGTCTAGCTTTGCTCTTTATTATACTTTTGTATATTTTGTGATCTTTTACTTTTCCTGATCTATCAATATCCATTATTACAGACAAAGTCAATCTATCAACATCAGGATTCAAAGAACATATATTATTGCTTAATTCTTCCGGAAGCATTGGAATAACTCTGTCAAGTAAATACACTGAATTACCTCTCAATAATGCTTCTTTATCCAGTTGCATTTTAGGCCTCACGTAATGAGATACATCTGCAATGTGTACTCCTAAGCGAAAAGTATTTTTGTCTAGCATCTCAATTGACACTGCGTCATCAAAATCTTTTGCGTCTTTGCCATCGATTGTGAAAATAGTTAAATTCCTATAATCAACTCTATTTTCTAAATCGTCATCATATATTTTAGCAACCCTTTTAGCTTCTTTCTTAGCTTCATCTGAAAATTTGTCTGGTAAGTTGTACTCTTTTACAATTGATAATATGTCTATTCCTTTCTCATAGCTAAATCCAAGTATGTCCGTAATTACACCTTCTGGGTTCTTATGAACTTCTGGCCACTTTGTTATCTTTGCAATAACTTTTTGTCCATTTTTTGCATTACCCTTAGCATTTTTGGGAATAAATATATCATAAAATATCTTTGGATTATCAGGAATCACAAATCCATAGTTCCCATTATCTTCAAAAGTTCCTATTATATCAGTATTTGCTCTTTCAATAACCTTTATAACTTCCCCTTCAGCTCTCTTATTCGGCCCTGCTTTTTTTATAATATTTACTACAACAATGTCATTGTGCATAGCTGAATCCATATTTTCAGGTGGAATAAATACATCTTCTTTCGTTTTATCATTTGGAATTAGAAATCCATATCCTCTTTCATTTGCTTCTATTCTGCCTATAACCATATATTCATTATTGGTCAAAATATATCTATCATCTTTATTTTTAACAATTAATCCTTCTTTTTCTAGAGAATTAAGAACTTTGAAGAAATCTTTTTCTTCTTTTCTGTTGATTCCAAAAACAAAAGCTATTTCTTCTTTTAGCAATGGTTTGTATTCGCTTGAACTCATCAATTCAATAATTTTTTCTCTTATTGGCATAATACACCTCCAATATTCTAATAAATTATGCTGCACCATCAAATGCGCAGCATGTTTTATAGTTATTTCCTAATTTTTGCCCCAAACTGGGTCCTTTTAAACAAATTTGAATCATAAGTATAAATATTAGATTCTTTGTCCTTTTGTGCTCTTATTGCAATGTCAATCATTTTAGTTATCAACTCTTGAAAACTATATCCTCTTCCTTCCCACAAGTAAAATGCAATGGAACCTGGCATTGTGTTTATTTCATTTACAAATACTTGATTGTCTTTTACTAAAAAATCTATTCTTGCATTGCCTCTACAATCAATGGATTTAAAGGCTAATTTTGCATAATTTTCGATTTGAGTTCTTAACTCATCAGAAAGATCTGCTGGGATATTTTTGTTTTTATTGTCCCCTTTTGCACTTTTATTATTTTTAACATATTTATCTTCAAATGAAAGTATTTCCTTCCACCCTAATGGCTCCTCACACAACGAGACTTCCAAATCATCTTCATAACCCATGACAGCACAATTGATCTCTCTTGGATTTTCAACAGCTTTTTCAATGATAATTTTTCTATCATAACTAAACGCTAGTTCTAAAGCATTCTCTAGTTCTTCTTTGATTTTAATTTTGCTAATTCCAATGCTGGATCCTAGATTTGCAGGTTTTACAAATAATGGATAAGTAATTTTCGACTCTATATCATTTAATACATATTCTCTTCTAGTTTTCCATGTGCTCCTATAATAATAGGTATAGTCTACTACTGGAATATTATTGGATTTAAAGATATCTTTCATGATTATTTTATCCATTCCAACAGAAGAACTTAGTACTCCCGCCCCTACATATGGCAACCCAATAAGTTCAAGTAATCCCTGTATAGTGCCATCTTCACCATTTGTTCCGTGAAAAGCAGGGAAAAATACGTCTATGTTCTCTAAATCTTTCTTTGTGAATAGCTTTATATCATTTGGATGTAAATATAATTTACCGTCTTTATAGTTTGGTGACATTATAATTTTTTTTGCATTCTCAAATTTTTCATTCTTAAAGCTTTCAAATCTAAGAAATGATTCTGATACCAACCATTCACCATTTTTATTAATATATATAGGTACTGGATTAAATTTTGTTTTATCAATATTCTCAATAATCTGCATTGCTGTTATTACAGATACTTCATGCTCTACACTTCTTCCGCCAAATAAAATACCAACATTTTTCATCACTCTACCCCCTATTCTGTATAAGTATCTGGCAAATCATTCTCAAATAATACTACATCCTTTGGTTTTGCTAAATTTGCAATTATTTTGGTAGCTTCATCCAAACTATTTACAACAAATATATGATCTTCTTTAAAATTCGACTCTTTTAACCCATCGTAGATAGGTCTAGTTCTCTTTTCACCTACTAATATTGCATAATCACAAACTTTTCCAATGTTTGCACCAAATTCTCTGTTGTATTTTTCCTCCATTTCGCCTAATTCTATCATTCCTGGAGTTACAATTATTTTTTTACCACCTTTAAATTGACTGATCACTTCCAATGCCGCTTTCGTGCCTTCGGGATTTGAATTGAAAGCATCGTCAATTACAATTACGCCACTTGGGGAATCAATTAAGTTTAATCTATGCTCAACAGGCTCAATTTTAGCTATCCCTTCTTTTATTTCTTCAAAACTCAATCCCGTAGCTAATGCAGCAGCTACACCAGCGAGAATATTATATATATTATGTTTACCTAATAATTTTGTAGTACATCTTATACTTCTTCCATCTTTATGTTTCAATGTAAAAGATGAACCATTTTCTGATGTTTCAATGTCTTCAACGTATATATCAACTTTGTCTTTAAGTTCTATTCCGTATAGTATCTTTTCTTTGAATGTTTTATCTGCTAATTTTCTTACATATTCATTATCGTAATTAAATATAGCGATTCCATCTGTTGGCAATTCTTCTATTAATTCATATTTTGTTTTCATGATGTTGTCTATGTTTTTAAATGTCTCTATATGAACAGGTCCAATTGAAGTTATTATTCCAATCTTAGGTCTAGCTAATTCTGCAAGCTCTCGGATTTCACCTGGCTTTTTCGCTCCCATTTCAGCTACAAAAACTTCATGTTCTTCTTTTAAGTCATTATTAATCACTTTAGACAAACCCATTGGGGTATTATAAGACTCAGGGGTTTTTAAAACTTTATATCTTTCTGAAAGGATTGTACCCACTATAAACTTAGTGCTTGTTTTTCCAAAGCTTCCGGTAATTCCTATTACTGTTAAACCTTTTCGATTTATTATTTTATTCTGCGCTTGTAAGTAGTAGCCTCTGTTAATTCTATCTTCTAATGGCTTAATAACAGCTGTTGACATATACATTACTACAGGCTGGAGGCAATAAAGAATAAATGTAAACGCCAAAAAACTTATTATGGAAATATATATGCTATTAAAAAGCAATTCTATTAATGTTGTGAGCGCTACTAATAAAATTACATTTAATACATAATTACATATATACAATCTCTTTGCCCTGTCAGTCATTACAAGCGGTTTTTTAACTGGTTTTTCACTGCTCTTTAGATTAAATGCAGTATTTTTATTATTCTTCAACCATTTTAAATATTCTTTAGCTTCGTATCCTTCTAATTGAGACATATGCAAAAATTTTCTTGTTCTTTTACTAAATCCTAAAGTTACAAATAAAGAAAACAAAATAATAAATAAATATGTAGTGTATTTCAAAAAATTTCCCTCCCAAAGCAATTATTATTTAATGCTAAAAAAAGATTTTAATACTAAAGAGAATTTATTATAGTCTTCTACATAAGAATAATGACCTGTTCCCTCTAATACTACCAAGCCAGAATTATTGATTTTCTCTTCCATGATTTTAGCTTGATATAATGGGGTAGCATCGTCTAAATCTCCCCAAATTAAAAGAGTTGGGCACTCAATCTGACTTAATAGATTAGATAAATCTTCATTTACAACTTTAACCAATATTTTTCTCATTATACCAGAAGAATTCTTGTAATCATCAGATCCAAATCTTTTATTAATTATCTCAGCTACTTCACTGTCCTCTTTCCAAAAGAAAAACAATCTATACATTTTTTTGGCTAATTTATAGCCTTTAACTTTTACATGATATGCTAATGTTCTCTTAGGTATGAGCCCTGCGCTATCAATTAAAACTAATTTATCCACATAGTCTTTGTATTTAGAACTAATAATTATTGAAATCTTCCCCCCGAATGAATGTCCAATCAAAGAGACTTTTCCAAGTCCAAAGTGATCTATAAATTTCTTTATGACTTCTGCATATTCGAAGCTTCCAAATACCTCTTTCGGTTCACTTGATTTACCAAATCCCGGTAGATCAATAGCAAATACTTTATATGAATTTTTCAGAATATTAACTATTGGAATGACTGTATCAATATTTGCTCCCCACCCATGAAGTACAATTATTGGATAACCTTCACCTTCAACAATATAATTTATATTCATACCATCTATATTTACAATCACATCATTCATCCTCATACAATAGTTTTTACCTTAAAATTATATCATATATCATATAAATTGTCATACAAAAAAATCCCTCATAAGAGGGATTTTTAGTTTTAGAATAATATTCCGCCATATGTCAAAAATACTTTTGCAAACACTAATGAAACTATAGTCATAAGTTTTATCAATATGTTTAAAGAAGGTCCAGCAGTATCTTTGAATGGATCCCCTACGGTATCACCAATTACAGCTGCTTTATGAGCATCGCTGCCTTTTCCTCCATGATTTCCTTCTTCTATATATTTCTTTGCATTATCCCATGCGCCACCAGCATTCGCCATAAATATAGCCATTAAAACTCCACTTACTAATGAACCAGCTAATAATCCGCCTAATGCTTCAGGCCCAAGCAATAATCCTGTTAACAATGGTGCAACAACAGCTAGTAATCCAGGAATTATCATCTCTTTAAGTGCAGCTTTTGTGCTAATATCAACACATCTTGCATAATCAGGTTTCTCGGTTCCAGCCATGATTCCTGGTCTTTCTCTAAATTGATTTCTAACCTCTTCAATCATGCTAAATGCAGTATTTCCAACGGCATCCATAGTCATAGCTGAAAATAAAAAAGTTAGCATTCCGCCAATAAATAACCCTGCAATTACTGTTGGTCTTGTTATATCGATACTTGATAGTGAAACAGCTTGAGTATAAGATGAAAACAGTGCTAAAGCGGTAAGTGCTGCAGATCCTATTGCAAATCCCTTTCCAATAGCAGCTGTAGTATTTCCAACAGAATCTAACTTGTCTGTAATCTTTCTTACATCTTTTGGCAACTCACACATCTCTGAAATTCCACCTGCATTGTCAGCTATTGGTCCGTAAGCATCAACTGCTATTGTCATTGCAGCTGTAGAAAGCATGCCTACTGCTGCCAACGCAATTCCATAAAGCCCCTGGGTAGGATGTTCAGCTCCACCAGAAGCATAGTATGCTACCAATATACCTACTGCTATTATTATTATTGGTAGTGCTGTAGACATCATTCCAACCGACAAACCACCTATAATATTAGTAGAAGCTCCTGTCTCTGATTCTTCAGCGATTCTTTTAACTGGCTTATAATCAGCAGATGTATAATATTCAGTAATTCTTGCGATTATTAACCCTACAGCAAGTCCTGATACTATAGAAATAAAAGGTTTATAACTATTTAAAAAGACGTTGCTCAAAACAAAAGCAAATATTAATGTAACAATGGCACTAACAAAAGTACCAGTATTTAAAGCCTTTTGTGGATCCTTGTCTCCTCTGACAAAGAAAACTCCAATTATTGAAGCTATAATTCCAACTGACGATAATGCTAATGCAAAATAAATTCCATTATCTCCATATGCTGCTATACCTAAAGTAACAGCAGAAATAATCGCACCAACATAAGATTCAAATAAGTCTGCTCCCATACCAGCAACGTCTCCAACATTATCTCCTACATTATCTGCGATAACAGCTGGATTTCTAGGATCATCTTCCGGTATGCCAGCTTCTACTTTACCAACCAAATCGGCTCCTACATCTGCCGCCTTTGTGTAAATTCCTCCACCTACTCTTGCGAATAATGCAATAGATGATGCTCCTAAACCGAATCCGGTTATAATTTCAGGATCTTTAAAAACTATGTAGGATACGCTCACACCTAGTATTCCAAGGCCTACAACGCACATACCCATTACCGTTCCACCTGAAAATGCAATTTTCAAGGCTTCATTCATACCGCTCTCCATCGCAGCATTAGAAGTTCTTACATTAGCCTTAGTAGCTACATTCATTCCGAAATAACCAGCTAGTATGGAAAATAATGCTCCAAACAAAAATGTTATAGAGGTTTTCCAGCTAATCAAAAGACCAAGAACAACAAATAATACCAAAATAAATACTGCTAAATACCTATACTGTCTTGATAAAAAAGCCATTGCCCCTTCATGAATGTAAGAAGATATCTCAACCATTCTTTCATTCCCAGGCTTTTTCTTGTTTACGTAAGTTGCTTTGTATAAAGCAAACAACAAAGCAACAACTCCAACGACAGGAGCTGCGATCAGCGCGATATTCATCAATCTTCCCCCTCTTATTTAATTTTAAATTGCTAATGCCAATGCCGAAATCATAAATACAACAGATGCAATTATTGTTATTTTCCTTAAAAATGCCTGCTTACTTGTACCTATGCTTTTCCCGAAAATGGAATCAGCTGTACCACCACCAATTGAGCCTAATCCTTCTTGTTTGCTCTCTTGCATTAGAATACTCACTATAAGTACAATGCTAGAAACGAGCATCAACACTGAAAAAAATGTTGCCATGTCACACCTCCCATTACATTATCCCTTAACATTATTATTCTATCATACAGATGCTTTAAAATCAAACAAATTTGAGAATTTTAGTGCGTTTGATAACCCTTTTGACAGTTAGGGCAAATTCCTTTTATCTCTAAATTATGATCAACTATGCTATACCCAGTTTCTTTTGCAATCTGTTCTTCATACTTCTCAATTGGGCAATCAGATAATGGAATTAATTGATTGCAGTATATACACAATAGATAATGTCTGTGTTTATCACGTGTTATTTCGAAGTAAAATTTTTCATCAATGTCTAGCTTAGACTTAATTATCAAATTGTTCTTAACAAAAATATCTAAGACTCTATATACAGTTGATAAATTAAAATAGTCTATCTCCTTTTTTGCAAGTAAATAAATATCTTCGGCAGTTAATGGTTTCTCTTGTTTTTTTAACAATTCATACAAGTATATGCGTTGTCTTGTCGCTTTAATTCCTTTGGATTTTAATATTTCTTTAACATCTGAATTCATATTGTATCACCACTTATCTCTTTAATAATTTGCCAACAACATATAAAATTGCAAATACTAATGTGTTTGTTATTACTATACTTGGTCCTGAAGGTATGTTGAGTATATAAGAGCTAATAAGCCCTACAACCATAGAGAAAACTGCAATACATGTGCCAGTAATTAATAGTGACTTAAAGCTATTCGCTACCTGCATAGAACTGATAGTAGGAAAAATAATCAAGCTTGAAATTAATAAAGTTCCTAATACTCTCATCCCCAAAACTATGGTAATAGACGTTAAAATTGACAGCACATAATTAATTGCTTTTGTATTAATACCAGAAACTTTTGAAAACTCTTCGTCAAATGTAACTGCAAAGAGATCTTGATAAAATATTAATACTATGATTATCATTGCTATAGACATTATAACAGATAAATAACTATCCACTCTATCAATAGCTAAAATGCTCCCAAATAAATAGCTATTAATGTCTATATTAAACCCTTTTGATTTACTTGCAATAATAACTCCTAATGCAATAGAAAATGAAGAAACCAACCCTATGCTTGCATCTCCATTTAATGATGCTTTTTCATTTAATTTCATTATTAGTATTGAAGCCAATGTCACAATTGGTAGAGAAACTAGGAGCGGTGATAATCCTAAAGCTAATGCTAATGCAACAGTAGCAAAGCTAACATGAGCAAGGCCATCGCCAATTAATGAATATTTTTTTAGCACAAGAAATGCACCTAAAATGGAACTGATAACTGCTATAAATATTCCCACAATCATTGCTCTTTGCATAAATACGAAAGACATTGCCTCACTTATCGTTTCAAAAAAGTTCATATAATCACCTTTCTAGTAAAATGAATTCAATTTAAAGTCTGTTGAAGGCCCAAAATATAGTATTTCTCTATCAATTAACATCATTTTTTTCGCTCTCTTCATCAGGCTTTGAATATCGTGAGAAACCAATAGAATAGCTGTTCCCATTTTATTTAAATTATCTATTATATCAAATATTTCTTCTCTAGCTTTTGGATCTAGTGCACTTGTAGGCTCATCTAAAACTAACAATTTAGGGTTATTAACTAACGCTCTTGCTAATAAAACCTTTTGCTGCTGTCCACCTGACAAATCACCTATTTTTTTATTCTTTAAATCTGCAGCTCCTACTTTACTCAAAGTGTCCTCAATTTTATACATATCTGATTTTGTAATTCTTTTTGGGTATTTTTTATTTCCAAGTAAGCCTAATCCAACTATTTCATTAACAAGAGCAGGAAATTTAATGTTCCCAGTTACTAATACTTGCGGCAAATATCCAATCGTCATATTCTCTTTACTTCCATAATATTCTATTCTACCACTCGTACTAGGTATAATTCCAAGCAACGCTTTTATTAAAGTTGTTTTTCCTGATCCGTTTTCCCCTACAAGTCCTATAAAATCATTTTCATAAATTGTAAAGCTAACATCAGTTAGTACCTTTTCATCGCCATAATTTACATTTAAGTTGCTTGCTTCAATCAGCTTATTCATGGTAACCAAGACCTTTTTTTAAATTATCTAAGTTCTTATACATAATATCAACGTAATGAATTCCTGTTTCTAATTGTTCTTTCGAAACATTATGAGCAGCATTTAGCTCTAGCATTTCTATCCCAGTTTGCTCGGAAATTGTCTTTGCAATTTTTGGATCAATTAATTCCTCGTAAAATATTGCCTTAGCACCAGTCTCTTTGACAATCTTCATGATTTTAGCTATTGCTTGAGCAGATGGCTCAGCATTTGGAGAAAAACCTTCATAGGGAGAAATATATTCTAATCCATATCTATTAGCAAAATATCCTAAAGCAAAATGTCCTCCTGATATAATAGTGTTGCTTTCCGAATTGTTTACAACTCGTTTTATGTCTTCATCAAGCCTATCTAAATCATCTTTCAATTTATTTGCGTTTTGATTGTAGTATTCTTCATTATTTTTATCTATTGATACCACAGCTTTTAAAATTTCATCTACCATTATCTTTGCATTCATTGGATCTGTCCAGTAATGTGGATCATATTGAGAATCTTCATGGTCTAAATCATCATGGGATTGATAATTGAAGCTCTCCAATTTTATATTTTCGCTTAAATCTAACACATATATGTCTTCTTTTTCTAATGTTTCCAATATGTTGCTAACCCAAGGTTCCATAGCTTCTCCTGTGTAAATAAATATATCTGAAGAAAGTAATGTCTTCATATCTTTTGGGGACAACTCATATGAATGTGCCTCAACACCTGGCGGTAAAAGTAAAACAACCTCAAACTTGTCCCCTACAATAATATTTGTAAAATCGTACTGTGGGAAAAGTGTAGTAGTTATGATTGGCTTTGTTTCGCTATTTTTATCATTCTCATCACTCATACATCCAGCAAGTGAAATTAACAGTATAAATGATAACACTATATAAATGATTCTTCTCTTCATTTTAGCTCCTCCTATATAATAAATGCAGATGCGAATAGTTCGCATCTGCATTTATTATATAATCTATTGTTGTGTATGTCAATTCTTTACTTTTTTAAATTATAGAATGACTTAATCCCATTGTATTTTGATGTTTCAAATAGATTGTCTTCTATTCTTAACAATTGATTGTATTTAGCTACTCTGTCTGTTCTAGATGGCGCGCCAGTTTTGATTTGTCCTGCATTAGTTGCTACTGCCAAATCAGCAATTGTTGAATCTTCAGACTCTCCTGATCTATGTGATACTATTGCTGTATATCCATGTGTTTTTGCTAGTTCAATAGCATCTAAGGTTTCAGTTATAGTGCCTATTTGATTTAATTTAATTAATATTGAATTAGCTACTCCTAATTCAATTCCTTTTTCGAGTCTCTTTGTATTTGTAACAAATAAGTCATCTCCAACAATTTGGACTCTCTTGCCTAACCTTTCGGTCATTAACTTCCATCCATCCCAGTCATCTTCTGCTAGTCCATCTTCTATAGAAATAATAGGATACTTATCCAAAAGATATTCGTAGTAATCAATCATTTCTTTTGAATTGAATACTTTTCCTTCACCTTTTAATGTATAAGTTTTTTTGTCTTCATCATAAAGCCCCGAAGATGCTACATCAATCGCAAGCATGACATCTTTCCCAGGAACATACCCAGCTTTTTCTATTGCTTCTACTATTGTTTTAAGTGCTTCTTCATTGCTTGACAAATTAGGAGCAAATCCTCCTTCATCACCGACTGAAGTACTTAATCCCTTTGCTTTTAATACAGCTTTAAGATTGTGAAACACTTCTGCGCCCATTCTCAATGCTTCTTTAAAGTCTTTTGCTCCAACTGGCATTACCATAAACTCTTGGATATCAACATTGTTATCAGCATGTTGTCCACCATTTAGTATATTCATCATTGGTACAGGAAGAGTTTTTGCATTAACTCCACCAATATATCTATAAAGTGGTAAACCTAGTTCATTAGCTGCTGCCTTTGCAACGGCTATAGATACTGCAAGTATGGCGTTAGCACCTAGCTTGCCTTTATTGTCAGTACCATCTAATTCTATCATAGTTTTATCAATAAGAACTTGGTCAAATACGTCCATTCCTATTAACTCTTCAGCGATTATTTCATTTACATTTTCGACTGCTTTCAATACGCCTTTACCTAAATATCTAGATTTATCATCATCCCTTAATTCAACAGCTTCATAAATACCTGTTGAAGCTCCAGATGGAACTATTGCACTACCAAATGAATTCTCTGTGTAAACTTCAACTTCTACTGTAGGATTTCCTCTAGAATCAAGGACTTCTCTAGCATAAACATCAACTATCATACTCATTTCTTACCACTCCTATTCCTTCTATTATTTTTCTATAATCAATGATTCACCTGTCATTTCCTTTGGCTTTTCTATGCCAAGCATATACAATATAGTTGGTGCTATATCAGCCAATATACCATCTTTTAAAGAGGCATCTCTGTCGCTTACTAGTATAAATGGGACCTTATTTGAAGTATGTGATGTTACCGGTGTTTTTGTTACTTCATCAAGCATATATTCGGAATTGCCATGATCTGCTGTAACCAGTACTTCTCCTCCAACTTCATACATAACATCCAGTATTTCTCCCATACACTCGTCTATTGTTTCAATTGCTTTAACAGCCGCTGGGATTACTCCTGTATGACCTACCATGTCAGGATTTGCAAAATTTAATATAATTAAATCGTATTTTCCAGATTTAATTCTAGTTATGACTTCATCTTTTACTTCATAGGCACTCATTTCAGGTTTTAAATCATAAGTTGCAACTTTCGGCGATGGTATTAGCACTCTGTCTTCGTTTTCAAATGGCACTTCTCTACCACCATTGAAAAAGAAAGTCACATGAGCATATTTTTCAGTTTCAGCTATTCTCAATTGATTTAAACCTAATTTGCTCACTGTTTCACCAAGAGTATTTACTAGATTGTCAGTCTTATATGCCACATGAACATGTGGTATTGTCTTGTCATACTCTGTCATTGTTACATAGTATAAATTCTTCCTTAGAGGTCTTTCAAAACCTGTAAATTCATCATCTATAATAGCTCTCGTCAACTCTCTAGCTCTATCAGGCCTAAAGTTGAAAAATATAATAGAGTCATTATCTTCAATAGTTGCTATTGGCTTGTCATTTTCTATTATAACTGTAGGTAAAATGAACTCATCATTTACCCCTTCTTTATATGACTCTTCCACTGCATCTATTGGATTTGACATTGTTCTGCCTATACCTAGGCTAATAGCATCATATGCTAATTTTACTCTGTCCCATCTCTTATCTCTATCCATAGCATAGTATCTGCCTGAAACTGACGCAATCTTGCCTACTCCGATTTCTTTAATCTTATCTTCAAGTTCTTTTAAATGTTTACTGCCTATGGTCGGTGGAACATCTCTTCCGTCGAGTATGGCATGTATATAAACATCATTAAAGTTTTGCTGTTTCATCAATTCGAGTAAAGCGTAGAGGTGAGTGTTGTGACTATGAACTCCACCGTCCGAAACCAAACCAATTAAGTGCAATTTCGAACCATGTTTTCTTGCGTGAGAAATTGCATTTAAAAATTCTTCTTTTTTAAAAAAGTTACCTTCATTTATCTCTTTTGTTATTCTAGTTAGCTCTTGATAAACTATTCTGCCTGAGCCAATATTTAAATGTCCAACTTCAGAATTACCCATTTGTCCTTCAGGTAATCCCACATAAAGCCCACTTGCATGAAGACTGCTATGTGGATATTTTGCTACTATTTTATCATAATTTGGTTTGTTTGCTAAATACACTGCATTTCCTTCGTATTCTTTACCTAGACCAAATCCGTCTAGTATCATAAGCATTACTGGTTTTCTTGACATAATATTCCTCCAACTAATAGTTGACAAGCTGAACAAAATCATTAGCCTTTAGACTTGCTCCACCGACTAAAGCGCCGTCGATATTCTCCATAAGCATTAATTCTATTATATTATCTGGTTTTACACTACCACCATAGAGAACTCTTATCAGATCTTTAGTATCTCCATCATATAATTTCCCCAATATCGATCTGATTAAAGAACATATTTCTTCAGCTTGTTCGCTTGTTGCAGTTCTACCGGTTCCAATAGCCCATATTGGTTCATAGGCAATTACAGTTTTAACTGCATCTTCCTTTGATATTCCTTCAAAAGCCTTTGTTACTTGGCTTTCTATCAATTTTTTGTATTCGCCATTTTCTCTTTCTTCTAAGCTCTCACCAACACATACAATAGGTGTCAAATTGTGATTTAGTGCTGATTTAACTTTTTTATTTACGGTTTCATCTGTTTCATTAAAATATTGTCTTCTTTCAGAGTGCCCGATTATTACATAATCCACATTAAGCTCATTTAACATTATAGGCGATATTTCTCCTGTGTATGCACCTTTTTCTTCCCAGTGCATATTTTGAGCTCCCAATTTTATTTTAGTACCTGTAACTAGTTCACTTGCTCTATCTAAAAAAGTGAAAGGTACGCAAATAACAACTTCAACATCATTTCTCAGATCTTTATCCAATATGTCTCTAACCAAGGCTTCGCCTTGCTTTATTGTGTTATTCATCTTCCAATTACCTGCTATAATAGGCTTTCTCAAAATTGTTACCCCTTTCTTTCTATTCTAGATCGCTTATAGCTTCTATTCCAGGTAAAACTTTGCCCTCTAAAAATTCTAGTGAAGCTCCTCCTCCTGTAGATATATGTGTCATTTTGTCAGCTAATCCTGCTTTTTCAACTGCACTAGCAGAGTCTCCTCCTCCTACGATCGTAATTGCATCAGTATTTGCTAATGCTCTAGCGATTTCAAAGGTTCCTTTACTGAAATTATCCATTTCAAACACGCCCATTGGTCCATTCCAAATAACAGTTTTTGCTTCTTTTATTATGTTTTCAAACAACTCAACAGTTTCTTCACCTATATCTAAGCCCATCATATCTTCAGGTATTTTATCTATTGGAACAGTTTTGAATTCTGTATCGTTCTTGAATTCTTTTGCTACGACTGCATCTACAGGTAATGCTATTGCCACATCTTTCTCAATAGCCTTGTTTAGTATTTTTTTAGCCAATTCTATTTTATCTTCTTCTAATAAAGATTTACCAACTTCATATCCCTTAGCTTTTAAGAATGTAAATGCCATTCCACCGCCAATGATTATTGCATCTACTTTTGATAACAGATTCTCAATAACACCAATTTTATCCGATACTTTAGCTCCACCCAATATTGCAACAAATGGTCTGTCTGGATTTTCAAGCGCTTTTCCCATTATGCTTACTTCTTTTTCAACTAAAAATCCTAAAGCAGATGGTAAATACTTTGAAACTCCAACATTTGAAGCATGAGCTCTATGAGATGTCCCAAAAGCGTCATTTACAAACAAATCGCCAAGGCTAGCTAATTCCTTTGCAAATTCTTCCCCGTTCTCTTCTTCTTCTTTCCTAAACCTCGTGTTTTGAAGCAACATAACATCTCCAGGTTTCATGTTATTTGCCATTTCTCTTACTTTATCTGAAACCACTCTATCATCATCAGCAAATATTACTTCTTTATTCAATAATTCTGACAATCGTTTCGCTACTGGTTCAAGGGAATATTTTTTATTAGGCTCACCCTTAGGTCTTCCTAAATGAGACATTAATATCACTTTGGCATTGTTTTCTAATAAATAATTAATTGTTGGCAAAGAGCTCGTAATCCTAATATCATCTGTGATATTTAAGTTTTCGTCCATCGGTACATTATAATCCACTCTGACTAAGACTCTCTTGCCATTTACATCTAAATCCCTAAGAGTTTTTTTTCTTTTCAAAATATGCACCTCCAAAATGATTTTTTAATGGATAAGTCGGGTCATTAGACCCGACCTTTTTTACCATCTTGATGCTATCATGCTAACCAAATCAACTACTCTATTGGAATAACCCCACTCGTTGTCATACCAAGATACTATTTTTACCATATTGTCTATTACCATAGTTGAGTCAGCGTCAACAATGGATGATCTCTTGTCTTTTAAGAAATCTCTTGATACAAGCAATTCATCACTATATCCAAGAATCCCCTTTAATTCATTTTCGCTAGCTTGTTTTAATAAATTATTAACTTCTTCAGCAGTCGTTGGTTTTTCAACTTCGAAAACAACATCTACTAAGGATACTGTTGGTACTGGAACTCTTACAGAGAATCCATTTAATTTACCCTTTAATTCTGGTAGAACCAATGCAACTGCCTTTGCAGCTCCAGTTGTAGTTGGTATTATGTTTTCTGCTGCTGCTCTTGCTCTTCTTGGGTCTTTGTGGAATTTGTCATGAACTTGTTGATCGTTTGTGTATGCATGAACTGTGGTCATCAATCCTTTTTTAATTCCCAAGTTGTTTAAAACAACTTTTGCTATTGGTGCTAAGCAGTTTGTTGTACATGAAGCATTTGAAATAATATTGTGTTTCTCAGGATCGTATTTATCATCGTTTACTCCCAAAACAATTGTAATATCTTCTCCTTCAGTTGGTGCAGTTATTACTAATTTCTTTGCTCCAGCTTGTAAATGTTTCTCGAAATCTTCTCTTTTCTTGAATACTCCAGTTGAATCAATAGCCACATCTACGCCTAGTTCACCCCATGGCAATTTTGAAGGATCCTTTTCTGCAACAACTTTTATCTTTTTGCCATTGATTATAATACCTTCATCATAAGTTTCAACAGTGCCGTTAAACTTACCATAAATGCTATCATATTTGAAAAGATGAGCCATTTGCTCGATAGAACCACCTATTTCATTAATTGCAACGATGTCAAAAGAGTCTGTGTTACTTTCTGCCCATGCTCTAGTTACATCTCTACCAATTCTGCCAAATCCACTTAAACCTACTTTTAATGCCATATAAACTCCTCCTTAAAAATTATTTAAAATTATTTTTTTTGCTACTGCTTCGTCAATCACTAAAGTGATATCTTTCCTGAGTGATGAAATAGCCATAATAGCTTCAGCCTTTTCTTCACCACCCGCTACACCTATAACTTTATCTATCTTTAAATACTTCTTTAAAGACAATCCCGCTGATCCATACTCTAAAATGTCATCGCCTGCTATATTGAAAAAATGTCCAAACGCTTCAGCTACTGCTTGCTGATTTTCTAAAAATTGTATCTTTTCTTCAGGCAAATTTCTTCTCTTAGCCATAATGTCTGCTCTCCCAATTCCAAATACAAAGATGTCAATCATCTCGATTAAATCAAGAGTATCCTTTATTTCTTTGTTCTTATTTGCTAGCTTGTTTACGTCTTGTCCTAAACTATCTGGGATGTATAGAAGTTTATAATTAGCTCCAATATTGTGTGCAAGTCTTGAAGCGACTGTATTAGCCTGGGTTTTTAAATCAGTTCCCAAGCCTCCTCTTGCGGGTACAACAGTCACATCTTTAAATTCTTTCTTAGAAAAAGCTTGCTCTGCAACTGCTAACATTGTATGTCCTCCAGTAACACCAACAATCGAACTTGGTGCTAGATAACTAACTAACAAATCAGAGGCAGTCTTGGCAAGGTCTTTTAGTGTGAATTCACTTATAGATGAATTCCCACTGACAACATAGCAATCTCTTACACCCAAAATGATCGATACTTCTTTTGAAAGTTCAGGCTTTATCATTATTTTTTTAAATAAATCAGAGAGCTCATTTAATACATTTTCACCCTCATCTGTAACATACATACCCATATTTTTTATGTCTAATAAATTTTGTTCAACTAATTTTTCGACTTCTGTCCTTATATTCCTTTCTGTCATTCCCAACTTCATTGACAACATTCTTCTACCTATTGGCTGATTATTTTTGATTTCTCTAAGAATCATGTACCTTTTTTCAAATAATTCTAAGGCTTCAGGAACTATTGTCTTCATCATATCAAAAGTATCTAATGGGACCACCTCCACGTTTGGGCATCATTTGTCCCTAGGTTTAATATTTTGTCCCGCCATTTTTAAAAAATTTACATACATATTATACCCAACAATTGCAAATATATCAAGATATTACAAATTAAAATCTTTTTCTCAATTTCGATGATGGAATGCTTAATTCTTCTCTATATTTTGCAACCGTTCTCCTTGATATAGAAATACCCATTTGCTCCAATTTATCAGCTATTTGCTGGTCGCTCATTGGTTTCTTGGAATCTTCTTTGTCTATGATTTCTCTTATAGTATTTTTAACAGTATCAGATGAAATTAATCCTTCATTTGCTTTTATGGCTTGTGAGAAAAAATACTTTAATTCATAAATTCCCTTTGCTGTCTGTATGTATTTGCCATTTGTAGCTCTGGAAACTGTTGACTCATGCATTTTAATGTCATCTGCGACATCTTTTAAAGTTAGAGGCTTTAAATAGCCTCCTCCTTTTTCAAAAAAATCAATTTGAAATTTTACTATAGAATCTATTACTTTATATAATGTTTGTTTCCTTTGTTCAATGCTTTTTATAATCCAAACAGCAGAATTTAATTTTTCTTGTAAAAATTGGCTCGTCGCCTCGTCCGAATTTTTAATGAGTCCCTTGTAAAAGCTGTTTATATTTAACTTTGGAACTGCTATTTCATTTATAATAACTACATATTCACCATCTATTTTTTCTACTTTTGCATCAGGAATAATATATTTTACTTCTTTATTGTCTCCACCAAAAGATCTTCCTGGCTTTGGTTCAAGTAATTTTATTTCATCTGCATACTTTTGGACTTCCTCCACTTCTATGTTTAGCTCTGTGGCAATTTTAGACAATTTATTTAATGCAATATCTTCTAAATAATTTTCAACTATATTAATTATCAATGAATCCTTTCTATCTCTCAATTGAAGTAGTAAACATTCTTTTAAATTTCTTGCTCCTACTCCCTCAGGTTCAAATGTCTGTACTATGCCAAGCATAACCTCAACTTCATGCTCTGAAACATTCAATGCTTCTGCTATCTCTAAAGTGCTTGCTGTTAAATATCCGTTGCTATCTATATTTTGAATAATGTATTCAGCAATCTTATATTCCCTCTGTCCAACGCTAACCATCGATAATTGTTCTAATAGATATTCTTTAAGAGTTTGGGAAGGCATGAAAAAATTTTCAAATGTAATAGACTTTACGTCCTTGTCTATTTCCTCTTTATAACTTATATCGTCGTAATTTTCAATATATTCTTTCCAGTCGATTTCATCAAATCCATCTATAATGTCTTGAGGCTCTTCAATTGAATCTTCAAGCTCTAACAGTGGGTTTTCTTCTATTTCCCTCAGTATATATTCCTGCAATTCTAAACTAGTATATTGAAGCAATTGAATTGCTTGCCTTAATTCAGGAGTCATTATTAATTTTTGGCTTTGCTCTAAAGTTAACTCATAATTAAGTTTCAATTACTTCCCCTCCTCTTGTATGCTTCTATTATATCAAATTATTCAAACATAAACAAAAAAACTTAAGGTTGATAACCTTAAGTTTTTAGCAATCTTCAGCTTTTTTTACATTATATCCAGCTTTAGCTAATACATTTATAGCTTCTTTTAAATTTCTCTCATTTACCATTACTATTGGTCCAGTACAACCCATCCCTGATTCAGCATATATTTGATTTTCCCAAAGTACGCTTACTGCTTCATCAAGTTCCATGATGTCTATTCCATCTATAGTGCCCGTAACAACCTCTTTTTCTGGCATTTTAACTTCTTTCTTATCTTCTTTCTTAACTGATTCTTTATTTAAAGATTTTAATACTTCTTTTAAATTGGCTTTATTTGCATTTTCAAACTCATTTTTTGCTATTTCAAATACTCTTCCTTTTACTAAATCCGCTGCGTAGCTTATTGCGTTAGCAATTACAGGCGAACCTGATGCTCTTGATATGATTAATACAAGCCTATTATAGTCTTCACCAATGCCAGGTCCATAACCATAACCTAATGCCTCATAGCTACCACCTGTTGTATATGAAGAAAAAACTTTCATTAATATGTTGCCTGTTAGTGTGTCAGTAACCATGACATCCGGTGTACCAGCTAATAAATCATTTCCTCTCATTACACATCCACCATCAGCTCTGGTTGACTCAGTTAAGTTTATGCCATATCCATTAGAGATCAACTCTTTGAAAATTCTTTCCACTTGTCTTGCCCCATCAACATTGAGGATCCCTACTGTTGGATTCTTAACTCCCATAGCTTTAGCTGAAATAATTCCATAAATACCATTTTTGACCATTGCTTCTACTCTGTTTGAGGAAGATGTTCCAGTTGTTGTAGCTATAAATATCTCTTTGCCCTTTCCAGGAGTTATAACGCGTCCAACAGTCGATACTCCAATTGGAAAACTGTAATGCATGGTGACGCAGGAACTTATTTCTCCGTTGTCGAGCATTTCCTCCATCTTTTTATATCCTTCTTCTTCATTTTCAACTATAACTTGGGTTAAGTCAGATTCAACTTTCGGCCCTATTAATACAACTTCAATAGAGCTATTTCTTTTTTGAGCAAGTTCTGCGCCATTTACGACGTTTAAGATGCCATGCTCACTACCTAAAGTGGTTATACCGACTCTGATCTTTTCTCCATATTGTCCTGTTTCAAGAGTATCAGCAATATCATTAAATATTTTTGCTACTGTTTTTTTGATGTTTTCTGATTGCACATAATCACCCCTATTCTTCTAAAAGGTGTGCTGCAAAGTCTCTCATTGCTTCCGCTACAAAGCTTCTTATTTCTTCTTCTGAAATACCTTTGCTTTCTTCTTTTCTACCATCGTTCTTTTCTATTACTATTGATACTCCATCAAATAAGTTTGTCATTCTCCCTAAGAACAAACTTCCTTTTCCAATAATCATCGCTTTATTTACTTTTCCTGATTTAATATCATCTATTGCAAATCCAACATATGGAACTCCTGAAGGAATATGTCCTTGAGTTGGTGCCCAACCTTCCATTCCGTGTTTTTCAATAAATTCATTTATCTGAGTTCTATCGAGCTCTCCTCTTTTTACTCCTAAAGCTGCTATCATTTTGTAGTTAGCATTAGGAACATCTCCAGCTCCTGCAGGTTTAGTAATATCAGGGTTTTGCATTTCAACAGAGTATTTATCAATATCAGTAATCTTTAAATTTCCTCTGTCTAGTGGTGCAGTAACTAATGATGTTATTACAGCTTGAGGTGATGAACCAGTTCCAACTGTATGTCTGCCTACTAAATCATTCCTTAAAATTGGGCTTACTCCATCATTTTCGCTTACTAATACAGCGAAACCACCTACTACATCTTCTAATATTGGCAAACCTTTTTTAACATGATCTTTACCATTCATACCTAATTTTGCAGTTGAACCACCTGATACTATTAAAACATTCTTAAAAGTCTTTGCTCCAACTAAAGATGCAGCTGAAATCAATGCATGAGTTGGTGCAGCACAGAATCCTCTAATATCAGAACCTGAAGCATTGTTTAATCCTGCAAATTCTGCAATTGCTTTTGCAAAATTTCCTCCACCTCTTTGGTTCATATCGCCACAAGCTTCTTCAGAACATTCTATGACATATTCTATATCATTAGGATCTATCTTTGTCTTGTCAATTAAATGAAGAGCTGCCAAAACCGCAGATGCTTTTGAAACTAGGTTCTCAAAAATAACATGCGCGCTTAAATTTTGGTCAATGTCATGGGCTCTTTTTACGCATCCGACTATGTTATTGTCAAGATAAATCGGCTCTGCCTCTTGCTCATTAATTAGTTTGTTGATGTCCTCAAATTCTTCTCCATCTTTAAGTCTTGCTACTAATTCATCGCTAATCAATGGGTGATTTGAAAGTTTTTCTTTAGCTGTCTTTGTAAATTCTTTAGATAATTTAACTAAGTCAAAAACATCTACAATCTTCATTAAGCCAATAAACTCATCTTCTGGCATAATTTCTCCAAATTTTCCATCTCTTGTTGCATCTTCAATAGGTTTTTCTACCCATGGTTGAGGAATAATTTTTAAGTCCTCAGGTGTTTTATTGCCGATGTATACTTGATTTGGTAAATATTTAACTGCTTCTTCAAAAGTCCTTAAACTATTTCTTAAATTTTTAAGATACTCTGAATTTGGATTCAATATTTTCTCTGTGGTTTGTGTTGTTCCATTGTGAACAACCATATCTGGTGCATGTACCAATATATAGCTTGCACCTTTAATAACAGCATTACTCAAATGAGTCACCCCCAAAAATTCTCTATATTTTAGAAAAGGGTGATATTAATCACCCAATCTCTAAAATACTATTTTGTTTTAATCTTCAAATACAGTTTGATCTGATACTTCAGTAGTTAAAGCCTTTAATGCTTTTTCTACTAACTTCCTTCTTAATGCTTTCTCTTCTTCTGGGCCTAATTGTGGATTCCCAAGTGGATGAGGTATAGCAATTGCTGGAACTATTCTATTTGCGCCAACTGTCAATGAAATAGGTACTACAGTACAAATATGAACTACTGGTAGTCCCGCTCTTTCAATTTCTTTTACCATCGTTGCACCGCAACGAGTACAGGTGCCTCAGGTGGAAGTTAGTATAACTGCGTCAACCCCATCAGCTACCAATTCTTTTGCAATTTCACTTGCAAATTTTTTAGCATTTGCTACAGATGTTCCATTTCCTACTGTTGAATAATAATATCTGTGAAGTTTGCCAATCTTGCCTTCTTTTTCAAGATCTCTTAATACATCAACTGGCAATACCCTGTCAGCATCTTCGTTCGCATATACTGGGTCATACCCACCATGTGCAGTTTGGAATGTATCAGCAGTTAAATCCATTAAGCCTTCTATATCGTATTTACCATACTTTGAAGCAGAACTAGATTCTATATGATCTGGGTTTCCCTTTGGTACTATACCGCCAGATGTTACAAGAGCAATTTTAGCTTTAGTGATATCTTTTATGGCTGGATTTGGAGTTACTCTATCGAAATCTGGCATTGGATACTCAGTTTCATATTTCTCTCCATTTATTTTTTTGATCAACATTTCAACAGCTCTTTGTGAACCTCTTTTATCTGCAAAATAATTTACTCTAATTCCTCTCTTGATATACCCTTCTTCTTCAGGAGAGCCTATCTTTTCACCTTTTGCTAATTTCAAAGCAAATGGAACTATCTTTGAAACTGCATCTCTCATTCCCACAGCGCTGTCTTTTGTAGGAATAATGTAGATTGATTTTCTGTACAAATCAACGCCTGGGTTTTCTTCATACATTGCTGTTAAAGCTGGAATATTTAGCTCGTTTTGCACTGCTTCTGTTATAGCACCACAAGCTACCCCATATCTACCTGCATTGAATGCTGGTCCAGCAATGAACAAATCAGGATTGTATTGTTTAACAAGCTCAAGCACTTTTGCTTTAGCTTCTTCTATGTTTTCATTAAAATAACTATCTCCACATATAACTGTAGCAACTATTTCAGCCTCATCTTTAAAACCAGCTTGTAAAGCCATACCAGGGCCTACTACTCCTTCTCTGACCTCTGGTTTGAAATCAGCTTTTTCTTCTCCACCAATTCCTGCAAAGAATTGATTTAGATAGTGTACTATTCTTATTTTCCCCATTTGTTTCCCTCCTCTCCTAAATTTAGTTGGAGAATTAATATTTTGAATACTGCTCCCTCATACTTTTTACTTCTTCAATTATAGAGTCAACATCTAAAACCATTTCCATCATACCGATTTGTTCGTCGTATACTTCTGGATCTACTGACTCTTTAAATTCTGGTTCTACTGCATGATAAACTTTGAGTCCCAACGAGACTCCTGCTAATGGACCTGCATAAGTTGGATCTCCAGCTGTTACTGTTTCTGCAGCCAAACCTGCTGCTTCAGCTTCAGCGCCACCTAAAACAACTATTGTGTTTTCTGGGCCATATTTTTCAGCTAGTTCCTTAACTCTCTTTTGATTTTCCAAGTCCATTGCTCCTGCAGCCGTTCAGACAAAGCACTCTGTTGCTGAAAAAATTACTTCTGCAGGAGTGGTTTTTATACATTCTTCAATCGCTGGTCCAGGGATTCCGTCCCTATCACCAATGATGATAACTTTTGAATTTTCATCAAAGATTGACATTTTTCCACTTCCTTTCCTTATTTCAATACTTTTTAATTCTAATATGTTCTTGCAGTTAAATTACTGAATCCTATTTCATTTGTTGCGCCAGTTATCGCTTGAATTTCAACGGTAATAGTGCCATCTTCAGCTAAACTACCATTAAATCCACCAGCTATGATGTCAACATATTCTAATGAACCAATAACCTTATCCATTGGAGGGAGGGTTATTACTTGGTTTGCATTTCCTGCTGTAACAACTGCATCTGCAGCTTTATCAGCATCAGCTAATGACTGGCTTGCGCCATCTCTTCCAGCATATTCATCTGTAATGATTACTGTTTTTATTCCTTTAGCTTCAATCTTTTTGCAGTTCATAATCAAGTCAGTATCAGGATTTCCAAATCCTTCTTGTGATATTATAACTGCATCCAATCCAAGAAACTCTGCTAATTTTGCTGTCATATTCGAAGATCTTTCTTTGTCAGCTAAATATACATTTTCGTTAGTTATTATAACACCTACAAAATTTAATTCTTTACCATGCACTTTTAGTAAATCCTCAATCACTGGATTGTTCAAGTGATGATAAGTTGTGTTTTTATCGCACGCTGAAACACAGTTTCCACTAACTATTGCTCCATCCATAGACTCTGTTGGATACATTATAGTTGGTATTATTTGCTTTGCATCTACGCCATATACATATGTGTCATGTAGTAATCCTTGAGTTTGAAGCATTTGTACATATCCTACTTTTGGTAAATTTGGATACTTCTTCAATCCCTCTGTAAGCGTATCAACTTCGTATACTTTTACTTCGTCTGGAATGACGTTTCTTGCAGTTTCTCCGAGATATTTAGCGGCTTTAAATCCTGCTAATCTAACAGCTTTCTCATGTTCATGTTGTTTTAACCCATCTACTGGATCGCAAACCAACACGATATTTATTAGTTTTGAGAAAGGAGTGTAATCAGCACCAGGTCCTGACATATCTACAATTCCTTCTTGGAATCCAACAATTTTTCCTGTTGTCATTACTGCGCAGCCTTTTAATACATTTGTTTTCCCTGATCCGACCATATCTACCTTTGATAGAATCCCAGGGAATACTCCTCCAGGACCTTCAACTTTTACCCTTGGTTCAATGACGTCTTTTACAGGTGTAATTCTTACTTTTTCTCCTGGTTTAGCAATATCAACTTCAACTTTCTTTAAATGTTCATCTTCCATTAATATGTCTATTAACTCTTGCTTATTTATTGAAAGCACACCTTCTTCAAGTTTAGTTGTATCGCCAAATTGTACATCTTTAATTAGGACATTACCTAATTCTAGACGCATTTACTTCACCTCCCTTAAATATTTACATATATCCTAAACTCGTTAGAGTTAGAGGCTTAATAATATTTTTTAATTAATTCTTCAACACTTTTTTCTGTTGCTTCGTCTCCCACAACTGAATCTATTCTCTCGCCATTTTGGTATATAGCAATTACTGGCAATCCTAAAACTTTTTGTCCTATTGCTACTCTTCTAGCTTTTGTTATGTCTAAAGAAGTAAATTTGATTTTATCGCCATATTTTTCTTCCAAGCCATGAACAAATGGCATCAATGCCTTGCAAGGTTCACAAGATGGACTCCAAAAATCTACTAATACTGTACCTTCAGCTTTCAAAACTTCTTCTTCAAAATTATCTTTGTTTAATTCGATCATTACTACTCCTCCTTTTATTCAAAAATATTTTCTTCTATATATTTCTCTGCTTGTGTAGCAGCTATTGCGCCGTCTGATGTTGCTGTTACAACTTGTCTCAACGGTTTTACTCTATTATCGCCAGCAGCAAATACTCCTGGAATATTTGTTGCCATTTTATCGTCTGTTATTATATAGCCCTTATCCATGTTAACGATACCTTCGAACAATTGTGTGGCTGGATCGTAACCTATGAACACAAAAACTCCGAATGTCCCATCATTTTCATCAGCAAATATCTCTTTTTCTTCACCTGTTTTAAGATTCTTTACTACCATCGATTCTAGAAGTTCATCACCTTTTAATTCAGTAATAACGCTATCCCACATGAAATGAAGTTTTTCGTTTGCAAATGCTTTCTCTTGAATTGATTTTGCTGCTCTTAAGGAATCTCTTCTATGAATAATAGTAACTTTTCTAGCAAATTTGGTTAGATACATTGCTTCCTCAACTGCAGAATCTCCACCACCAACTACAAATACTTCTAAATCTTCAAAGAATGCAGCGTCGCAAGTAGCACAATACGAAACTCCTCTGCCAGTTAACTCCTTTTCCCCTGGGCAACCGATTTTCTTAGGGGTTGCTCCAGTAGCAATTATGACTGTCTTAGCTTGGTAATCCGCCTTCTCACCTTTAAGAACCTTAATCTTCCCTGAAAAATCAACACTTTTGATAGTATCAGATGTTCTTTTTGCTCCAAATTCTTCTGCTTGTTCTACCATCCTAGCTACCAAAGATGGCCCTGTTGCATTTTCGATTGATCCGGGATAATTAGCCACTTCTTCAGTGGTGACAATCTGTCCTCCAACCGCATCTTTTTCGATAATTAAAGTGTTTAACCTTGCTCTAGCAGCATATAAACCTGCGGATAACCCTGCGGGTCCTGCTCCAATTATTACAACATCATATAGCATAACTTAACCCCCTAATTTATATTTAAAACATAAACCTACAAAAAAACAGAATAAATAGACTGCCTGCCTACTTACTCTGTTTATTGACCTGAGAGATTCTCTCTATTAGAGATTGCTCCTTCGGTGTAATGTCACTTTCCAGAGTTCTGTCATATTACGGTACTTTTGCCTGAGAGGTTCGTATTTAAGTGGCTAGCTTAAATAATTACTCCTTCGGCGCCTTAACGGTCTCTCCCGCAATAATCATCCAGAAACGAAATTATTTAATTTTGTTACTAAATTAACAACTTATCTTTGCTTTAATTATAACTTACAATATTAAATATTTCAATATAAAATTATTTAATATTAATTATTCGCTAAATGCAAATTAAAATGAAACACTTTTATCTCTGTTAATATGTCATTGTTCATATATCTTGTGAACTCTTTTACGTTAGTTGATGTTCTTCTCCCCTAGGGGAGAAGATTTTTTGCTTTTGCTCTATGAATATTTTTTTAATTCTTCTTCAAACACTTCTCTTGCGCTTTTTCCATTTAATATTTTTCTCGGATAGTTATTTAGCCATTCTTGAATCTCTAAAATCTCTTTTTTACTGTATTTTGAAATTGCACAACCCTTTGGAATAAATCGTCTTATGTGGCCGTTTACCTGTTCATTAGTTCCTCTTTCCCATGAATGATATGGATGGCAATAATATATATGGGTACGTAATACGCCACTGCTACTTACACATGATTGTTCTAAGCTTCTCCAGTCTAAAAACTCGCTGCCATTATCTACCG
>NZ_JCANTN010000016.1:0-47285 GCF_059568515.1 Soehngenia saccharolytica DSM 12858
TGTACAAACAAGCCCAAAAAGGTTGCATTAGGTGCTGTAATGAGAAAATTAGTAAATATTATATTCGCCGTCATGAGAGACAAAAAGCCTTTTGAGCTAAGAACCCCAGAAGAGCATGAGGAACTACTTCTTACTAGGTCTTCAGTAGCCTAATGATCTGTATTTAATGTTTAGTTTTCAAAGAACAATTTTAAATAACAGCTTCGTTTTTTAAACCAATAATCATTGGTTTATTAGGTGTGCATTTTTTTATTATTAATTTTTCAAAAAATATTTAATATTATTTTGCTAAAATCTATTGACTTTAATTAGCTGGTCTTTTATTTATTAATCTATATATATATTACAGTATAAAAGTATAAAAGTAAATAAAAAGCTGGAAAAAATCCAGCTTTAAAATAATCCTACTATTTCCCCATTTTCCAATATGTCAATGCTATTTGCCGCTGGTACTTTTGGCAAACCTGGCATAGTCATTATATCGCCAGTCAAAGCAACTAAAAATTTAGCTCCATTGGATATCTTTATCTCTTTTACTGTAATTTTAAAATTCTTTGGTCTACCCAATAGATTAGGATCGTCGGATAGAGAATATTGGGTTTTGGCCATACAAATTGGCATCTTATCCAATCCTAGCTTTTCTATGTCTTTAATTTGTTTTAAAGCTTGGGAGCTAAATTCCACACCATCTGCACCATAGACTTCAACAGCTATCTTTTCGATTTTTTGTTTGATATTTTCTTCTACATCATATAAAAATCTAAAATCTGCTTCATTCTTCTCAACAACTTCAACAACTTTCTTTGCTAAGTCTATTCCGCCTTCTCCACCTTTGGCCCATACTTCAGATAATACTGCTTCTGCTCCCAATTCATTGCATCTATTTATTACAAAATCAAGTTCTGCTTTTGTGTCTGTTGGGAATTTGTTTAAGGCAACAATAGCAGGCACTCCGAACTTTTTCAAATTCTCTATATGTTTTTCAAGGTTTTCAAAGCCTTTGCTTAAATAATCAAAGTTTTCTAATCCATATTCATCTTTTTTAGCTCCTCCGTGATGTTTCAAAGCTCTTACTGTTGCTACTATAACTGCTGCATCTGGTTTGAACCCACCATACCTGGATGTGATGTCAAAAAACTTTTCAGCTCCTAAATCTGCACCAAAACCTGCTTCTGTAACTGTGTATTCACAAAGTTTTAAAGCCAATTTGGTTGCTAATATTGAATTGCTTCCATGTGCTATATTCGCAAAAGGCCCACCATGAATTATAGCAGGAGTGTTTTCTAGTGTCTGTACTAAGTTAGGTGCTACTGCATCTTTCATCAAAAGTGCTACTGATCCTTGTGCTTTTAAATCTTTGACAAACACTGGGGAACCGTCAAATTTATATGCAACAATCATGTTTGATACTCTTTCTTTTAAGTCTTCTAAGCTCTCAGAAAGGCAGAAAATAGCCATAATCTCGGATGCAACTGTTATGTCAAACCCATCTTCTCTAGGCATGCCATTAGGCTTTCCACCTAATCCAATCACAATATGTCTTAAAGCTCTATCATTCATATCCATTACCCTTTTCCACACAACTCTTCTTGGATCTATGCCTAATTCGTTTCCTTGTTGTATATGATTATCAAGAAGTGCTGAAATCAAATTGTGAGCAGATGTTATAGCATGAAAATCTCCAGTAAAATGAAGATTTATATCTTCCATTGGAACTACTTGCGAATATCCTCCACCAGCTGCTCCACCCTTTACTCCAAAGCTAGGCCCAAGAGATGGTTCTCTTAAAGTAGAAATAGAGGTTTTTCCAATTTTGTTTAAGGCCATTGATAATCCGATGTTTGTAGTTGTTTTACCTTCCCCTGCAGGAGTTGGATTAATAGCTGTTACTAATATTAGTTTTCCGTCCTTCTTATCTTTCAGTTTCTTGTAAACATCTAGCGAAATCTTAGCTTTGTACTTCCCATAATTGATTATTTCATCTTCAGATATACCCAATCCTTCAGCTATATCTTTAATTGGTAACATTTTAGCCTCTTGAGCTATTTGGACATCTGTTTTCAAGCTATCTCCTCCTTAAAATCAGCTATAATTATAACTTAAGATTAGTATATCATAATTAAAAAATATTTAGTAATATAGATTATTTACAAAAAGAAAGTTCTTCCTATGTCCTTTCGAAATTGCATTTTATGAAAATTTATTTTTTTAATCTCTTCATAAACTTTCTCGATTGCTTTGTTCATATCGTCAACACAGCCAATAGTTAATACTCTCCCTCCGTTTGTTAGAAGTTTCCCATTTACTCTCTTAGTACCATTGTGAAATACATATACATCTTTATCTATTTTTTCTAATCCAGTTATTTCATATCCTTTTTCGTATTCTTTTGGATAACCTCCAGATGTTAGAACAACAGCAACAGAAGGTCTTTCATTCCAAACAAGCGATTTAGCTTCTAATTTTCCATCTATTACATCGATCATTATTTTAAATAAATCTGATTTTAATCTAGGCAATACCACCTCTGTCTCAGGATCTCCAAATCTAACATTAAATTCCAACACATAAGGATTTAAATTGCAAATCATCAAACCAATAAACAGTATCCCAGTATAATCGAAATCATACTTTTCGAAGCCTTTTTCAATTTTTCTAATTATATTATCATTTATCTTTTTCTTAAATTCATCTGTAAATAGCGGACTTGGCGAATAAGCTCCAACCCCTCCTGTATTTGGTCCAAAATCATTGTCATAAATTTTTTTGTAATCTTTTGCGCTTTCCATTGGATATATTTTATTGTGAGATACAAAGCACATCAGTGATGCTTCAGTACCATCTAAGTACTCTTCTATTATCACTTTTTCTCCTTGCGAGCCGAATATTTTGTCAATGAATATGCTCTTTAAAGTTTCAATTGCATCTTCTTTGTCATTGCAAATTGTTACGCCTTTCCCCAAGCATAGACCATCTGCTTTTATTACAAGTGGAAATAAAAAGTCATTCAATCCAGCCACTGCCTCTTCATAATTGAAGTATGTATTATATTTAGCAGTAGGAATCTCATTGTCAATTAAAAATTTCTTGCAATAGTCTTTGCTTGCTTCAAGTTGTGCACATTTAAAATCAGGTCCAAAAATCACTAAGTTCTCTTTTGTAAACTCATCTACAATTCCTTTTGCCAGTGGATCTTCAGGTCCAACAATTGTTAAATCAATATTGTTATCAATGGAAAATTTTTTTAATCTATCTATGTCTAAAGAATCTATATCTACATTTTCAGCAAGTTCTAAAGTCCCTCCATTCCCAGGGGCACAATAAATTTTGTCTACCATTTCTGATTCTGATAGTTTTTTGATGATTGCATGCTCTCTGCCACCACTTCCCACAACTAAAACTTTCATCTCACACCTCCTAATGTTTAAAATGCCTGATCCCTGTAAATACCAATGCAATATTATTTTTATCAGCTTGTTCTATTACTTCTTTATCTCTAATTGAGCCACCTGGTTCGATTATGGCTGTTATCCCATGTTGAGCTAACAATTTTATTGAGTCGTCGAATGGAAAAAATCCATCTGAAGCTAAAACAGAATTTTCAGTATTGCCTTTTGCTTTTTTCAAAGCAGATTCAACTGCAAAATATCTATTGACATCTCCGAGTCCAATTCCAAGAGATGTCTTGTCTTTTGCTAGTACAACTCCATTTGAATTTATGTATTTGGAAATTATCCATGCAAAATTCATATCTTCGAGTTCTCCTGGGGTTGGTTTCCTTTTACTCACCACTTCTAATTTGCCATTTATAAGCAAATTGTCTTTTTCTTGATATAAAAGCCCTCCATTTATTGCTTTGAAAGTCATTTTGTCTTTCTTAAATTCATTTAATTTATCTATTTCTAATAACCTGATGTTTTTCTTTTTTTCTAATATTTCAAGTGCTTTTGAAGTAAATGAAGGTGCAAGTATTATCTCTAAAAAAATCTCTGATAGTTTACTGGCTAGCTTTTCGTCTACTTCTTTATTTAAACCGACTATACCTCCGAATATTGACTCAGTATCTGCGTTATATGCGTTTAAATAAGCTGTATAAATATCGTGAGATGAACTAATTCCGCAAGGGTTGCCATGTTTTATAGCCACAGCTGTGGGTTCGTTAAACTCAGTTAATAATTCCAATAAAGCATTCACATCAAATATGTTGTTATACGACATCTCTTTGCCATGAAGTTTCTTAGAGTTTATTGCATTTGGGGTATTTTGTATATTTTTCTCATATAGAGCCGCTTTTTGATGTGGATTTTCTCCATATCGAAGATCGCTATTTTTCTTATAGCCCATTGTGAGATGTTTAGGAAATAATACAGAATTTGTGCTATTAAAATAATCCGAAACTAAACTGTCATAATATGCTGTGTATGAATATGCTTTCCCTGCAAGTATTTTTCTAGTCTCTAATGTCGTGTCCCCAAATCTTGCTATCTCATCAATAACAGTATTATAGTCTTCGTTGTCAAATATTACTGTTACAAATTTAAAATTCTTACTCGCAGCCCTTAGCATTGAAGGTCCGCCTATGTCTATGTTTTCAATGACTTGTTCTTCAGTTATCCCATCTTTTTTTATGGTTTCTTCAAATGGATAGAAATTATTGACTACCATATCTATTTCACATAATCCATATTTATTTACTGTTTCTAAGTCCTTTTCATTATCTCTCCTGAATAATATGCCTCCATGTAAGATAGGGTTTAAAGTTTTTACTCTTCCATCTAAAATCTCTGGAAATTTTGTTATTTCATTTATTTCTGTCACAGGTATATTTGCTTGTTTAAGTTCTTTATATGTTCCACCTGTGGATATTATTTCCCATCCTAATGCTATTAACTTTTCTGAAAATTCAACAATCCCTTGCTTGTTATAAACGCTTATCAATGCCCTTTTCATCTTTTCCTCCTCTTTTTACAACTCTTCTACCAATCACTACAAGTTCGTCGTTGCAGAGCTTTTCAAGTGACGATACCAATATCTCGTGTTCTATCGATAATACTTTCTGTTGCAAAGAGTTAGGTGAGTCAAAATCGTCAACATCTACTGCTTTTTGCTCAATAATTGGCCCTGTATCTGCATTTTCATCAATAAAATGAACGGTTGCACCTGTTACTTTAACACCATATTCAATTGCTTTTTCATGAACTTTAATCCCATAATATCCTTTTCCACAAAAACTCGGAATCAATGATGGATGAATGTTTATAATCCTATTTTTATACTGCATCACCAAATCTTTAGAGAGTATTTTTAAGAAACCTGCCAAAACTACAAAATCTATCTCTTCTTTTTTGAATATCTCTAATAATTTTTCGCTGTATTCTTCGTCAGTTAGATTTTTTGAACTTATACACATATTTTTAATTCCATGTTTTTCTGCTCTTACAAGTCCATAAGCATCTTCTCTATTAGATATGACAATTTTAATCTCTGCATTTATCTTTTTTTGTGATGTTGCATCAATTATGGCTTGCAAATTTGTGCCTCCACCCGATATCAATACAGCTAATTTTTTTACAGACATAGATCTATGCTCCTCTCACCTTCCAGTACCTCGCCTATTATATATATATCTTCACCTTTTGATTTATAAAGTGCGATTATTTCAGATGCAATCTCTTTATCAACCACCATCACCAAGCCAATCCCCATATTAAAAGTCCTATACATCTCTTTTGTTTCAATTTCCCCAAGTTTTTGAATATAACGAAATACTGCAGGTGTATTAAATTCACTCATATATATTTTTGCTCTTAACCCTTCTTTTAGCATCCTTGGAATGTTCTCATAGAATCCCCCACCTGTTATATGGCTCATTGCTTTAATTTCATAGTTCTTCATCAAATCTAATATCTCTTTTACATATATTCTAGTTGGAGTCAATAACTCTTCGCCTAATGTTCTGCCAAATTCTTCTATATAGCAATCAACTTTGTAATTGTTATCTTCAAAAAATAATTTTCTAACAAGAGAAAACCCATTGCTATGAACTCCTGATGAAGGAAGTCCTAAAATCAAATCATTTGGCTTTATATTTTCGCCTGTTATTATTTTTTGTTTATCTACTATTCCGACACAGAATCCAGCAATATCATATTCACCATCAGCATAAAATCCAGGCATTTCAGCAGTTTCTCCACCTATTAATGCACATCCACTATCTAAACAACCTTTCGCAACTCCCGAAACGATCTGTGCCATCTTCTCAGGTATCAATTTCCCAGTAGCAATATAGTCAAGAAAAAATAGTGGCTTTGCACCTTGACATAAAACATCGTTTACGCACATAGCTACACAGTCGATGCCAACAGTGTCGTGTTTATCCATCATAAATGCTAATTTCAATTTTGTACCTACTCCATCTGTTCCAGATACTAAGACTGGATTTTTATACTCATTAGTATCTATTTCAAATAGTCCTGAGAACCCCCCTAAATCTGAAAGCACTCCTTTTGTGTATGTCTTTTTAACTATATCTTTCAACAGATCGACTTCTTTGTTTGCAGCATCTACATCTACTCCTGAAGCTTTGTAGTCAATAGGCATTTTTATTCCTCCTTTAATCTTTTTACTGGATATTCACCATTAAAGCAGCCTTTACAAAATCCATTATTCCCACCACTAGCTTCGACTAAGCCTTCAAGCGATATAAAATATAGAGAATCAGCGTTTATAGCTTTTCTGATCTCTTCAACTGTCATGTAATTTGCTATTAAATTCTCTTCATTTGGTGTGTCCACCCCTAAAAAACAACTGTGTTTTACAGGTGGTGAAGCAATTCTTACATGTACGCTTTTAGCTCCTGCGTTTCTTAACATTTCTACAGTTCTTTTGATGGTCGTTCCCCTGACAATTGAATCATCTACTAATATCAAATCTTTTCCTTTTATATTTGAAGTTAAAGGGTTTAATTTTATTCTCACTCCTTCTTCTCTTATATCTTGAGTTGGTTCAATAAAAGTTCTCCCTATATATCTATTTTTGATTATTCCTTCAGTGTAAGGTATTTGGGATTTCTTGGCATACCCTATTGCAGCAACTGTTCCTGAATCAGGAGCTCCAATGACAATATCAGCTTTTATGGGGCATTCTGTATAAAGGATTTCACCAGCATTAAATCTTGATGTATATACATATCTTTTGTCTATATAACTATCTGGTCTTGCTAAATAAACTAATTCAAATATGCATAATGCTCTTTTTTTACTTTGAAGCTTCTCGCTTCTAATTCCGTTACTATCAATAATCACTATTTCACTAGGATCACAATCCCTTATAAATTCTCCTCCAATACATTCAATAGCACATGTTTCTGAAGAAAAGATAAAGTCATCACCTATTTTGCCAATAGAAAGTGGCCTTATTCCATGTGGATCTCTTGCAGCAATCAATGAATCTTTAGTCATTATAATTAGAGAATAAGAGCCTTTTACTTCACTTAGAGCCTTTTTTATCGCATCTAGCAAACTATCTTTATGATATTTCGCAATCAATGATGCAATCACTTCTACAGCTAAGTCAGTTTGAAATAAATGACCATTTTCTTCAAGTTTTTCTCTTAATTCTTTATAATTTGCCAATGCACCATCCATGCATATTGAGAGTGCACCATTTTTATATCCCACTACTAACGGCTCTGAATTTATTTTGGACCTTTTCTCAGAATGTGATGCATATCTTACTTGCCCTATTGCAATATTGCCAATAAGTCTATTAATTACTTCACTAGTAAATACATCGCCAACTAATCCTAAATTCTTTTCATAATCGATAAATCCATTGTTATTTATTGAAATTCCAGCGCTTGCTTGGCCTCTATGCTGTAATGCATAAAGGCCGTAATAAATATATTTTGAAACTTTTTGATTATCTTTGCTGAAAACTCCTATTATACCACTCAAAAGAAGACCCCCTATTAATATTTCCTAATTTCTTCATCGCTTTTAATTGTCTCTGATTCTATCTTTTCTTTGTGAGCTCTCAGTTTTTCTCTTAAAGTTTTATCACTGATAGATAAAATTTCTGCCGATAGTATTCCTGCATTATAACCGCCATCTATCGCAACTGTTGCAACTGGTACACCCTTTGGCATTTGTACAGTAGAAAGAAGAGAATCCAGTCCATCTAGAGTAGACGATTTTGCTGGTACTCCTATTACAGGAAGTACGCTAATGCTTGCTATCACTCCAGCTAGATGTGCAGCTTTACCTGCTATTGCTATTACCAAATCGAACCCATTTTCCTCTAGTTTTTCAGCAAATTCAATTGCTATCCTAGGAGTTCTGTGTGCTGATATGACTCTCATTTCGTTTTCTATTCCAAAGCTATCTAATACTTCCTTTGCTTCCAAAGCTATTTTTATATCTGATTTACTTCCCATAACTATTGCAACTTTCATAGTTATCCCTCCATTATTTATAGTAATTTACTCCAGATTCAAATATCTTGTGTTTGCCCTTAATTTCTATATTCTTGTAAATTCCATCAGCAATTCTATCGATTGCAGATACTGTTCCTAATATTCTCCCATCAGGACTAGTCATAGACTCAATAGCAAATTCAGATCCAGTTGGATTGAAAAGTCCATCGTAGGTAGCTTTTCCGTTTTTTACAAATTGAGTTGATATTTGGCCTTTTTCAATCAATTCTTTTCTATCATTCAAGAACACTCTTCCTTCCTTTGTTGCGATCGGCAGTGTGTATTCAAAACCTATCTCCATGTCATTAAACCAAGGGGACAACTTAGAAGTTACTTTTACATCAGCAAAATTTGAATAGAAATCGCCTGAATAATTGTATACAATCGATGGCGATTGTTCATTCTCTTTGACAAACTTGCCATGTTCAATAAGTCCAAGTTTAATAAGTGCATTAAAGCCTGAACCTATCCCTAAAATAAGTCCATCATTTTTATACAGCAATTCATATACTGATTCTTTTAAATACTCATCATCAAATATGACCTTCAATAATTTAGCCGCAGTTTCGGGCTCATTTCCTAAGAAATATCCATTTGCTAGTCCTAGTATTTGCGTTTCTTTTAGCAAATTTGAGAGTAATCTAATCGATTTTTTTATTTCACTTGTGTTAAATGTTTTTAATACAAATGTATTTACAATTGCTCCACATTCTTCAAATGAACTCATCATGTCGTATTCGCCATTTGTACCTGTAAAAATCGGTATCAATACTCTAGGCTTAGCAATTGTCTTAGTGTTCTTCATGGAGTGTGAACCTTTGTACTCAATATTTGATACTTCTTTTCTGATGTCTTCTTTTATAGGAAATATATCCTCCAAAACACCTAAATAGACTTTTTTTAATTCATCTAATTCAAGGGTTTCTTCTCCGATTTTTATGCATTTTTCTTTTTGTGTAGTTCCTACAACTCTATAATTTAAAGAAGATATATCTTTTTTATTCTCTTGTGAAATCTCTAATATAATATTCCCATATGATGGCATATACATGTCATCAAACTCTTTGCTAAATTTAAAGCCTATGTCATTACCTATGCACATTTCAAATATTGCTTTTGCTAATCCTCCATGACTAATTACATTTGAAGAAAGTATTTTCTTTTCATCAACTAATTTTTTAATTAAGCTGTAATTATACTTTAAACTATCTAGATCGACTAAGTCATTTTCATCCCTTTTTAACATGACTTCAATTACTAGGGAATCTGTTGCTTTAAATTCTTGAGAAATTATATTTTCACTGTTTTCAACACATACTGCAAAACTAAACAGCGATGGTGCTACATTAATATTTTCAAAGCTCCCACTCATGCTGTCCTTCCCGCCGATACTTGGAATCTCTAGTTCTTTTTGCACTTTATATGCTCCCAATAAGGATGTAAATGGTTTAGCCCATTTTTTAGGATCTTCTCCTAAGCTTTCATAGAATTCTTGGAAAGACAATCTTATTCTTTTGTAATCCCCTCCCAAAGCTATTACTCTCGCTACTGAGTCAATAACAGCGTAATAACCCCCATGGAATGTACTCCACTTAGCTATTTCAGGATCATATCCACATGTCATTATAGAAGCAGTGTTTGTGTGTTTGCCCATGACTGGAAATTTAGCAGCCATTCCAACTTGAGGCGTCAACTTTTCTTTCCCTCCAAGCTGAACAACCACTGCATTTTTACCAATTGTATTGTCAAATCTTTCGATTAATCCCTTTTGAGAACAGCAATTCAGATCTTTTAAATTATCAATAAATCTTTCAGCATTCGTTTTGTTAGAATTCATTTTATCTAAAAACACCGATTTCTCTTTTAAAGGAGATACTACATGAACTTTTGCTTTTTTTCTAATTCCGTTTGTGTCAAGAAAGCTTCTTTCTAAATCAACTATTATTTTATTTCTCCAAAGCATCTTCATTCGTTTTTCTTCTGTTACCTTTGCTATAACTGCTACTTCTAAATCTTCTTCTTCTACTAATTTTTTAAATTTTTCCAAGTCATTTTCATCTATAACTATCGCCATTCTTTCTTGAGACTCTGATAGAGCTATTTCTGTGCCATCCATTCCTTCATACTTCGTCGGTACTTTATCTAAATCAATTAACAATCCATCTGCTAATTCTCCAACAGCTACAGCTACTCCACCAGCACCAAAGTCATTACATCGTTTAATCATCTTTGAAGCTTCTTCATTTCTAAAAAGTCTCACAATTTTTCTTTCAGTTTGAGGGTCTCCTTTTTGGACTTGAGCTCCTGCTGTTATCAATGTGTCTTTTTTCTGCTCTACTGACGACCCAACAGCTGCTCCCAATCCATCTCTTCCAGTCTTTCCACCAACAAGTAATACAAGATCATTAGGTTTAGGAACTCCTCTTCTTACCCAGTCCTTTGGTGCTGCTGCTACTAAAGCCCCTAATTCTAATCTCTTCGCTTCAAAACCGTCATCATAAAATTCTTTTATATATCCAGAGGCTCCACCGATTTGATATGCATATGAACTGTATCCTTCAACTGCCATAGTAGTGATTTTTCTTTGAGGAAGTTTCCCTTGCAATGTATCTTCAAATTTTGTCCTTGGATCCTTTGCCCCTGTAATTCTCATTGCTTGATAAACATAGCCTCTTCCAGAAAGTGGATCTCTAATACCCCCGCCTAGACAAGTAGCAGCCCCACCGAATGGCTCTATTTCAGTTGGATGGTTATGTGTTTCATTCTTAAACATCAATAGCCATTTCTCTTTCTCTCCATTTACATCGACTTCAACTTCTATGCTTGCAGCATTGACTTCTTCAGAAATTTCTCTGTCCGTTAGCTTACCGTTTTTTTCGATTTCTTTCATATTTATCGTTGCTAAATCCATTAAGCATATAGGTTTATTGTTGTTGTGAACGTATTCTCTTGACTTCATGTATTCTTTGAGCACATTTTCAAATAAGCTTTTATAATCTCCATCTTCAAGCTTTATTTCAGTTATCTCTGACATAAAAGTCTTGTGTCTACAATGGTCTGACCAATAGGTATCAAGGATTTTAATTTCTGTAATAGTGGGTTTTTTCATGGTTTTTTTGCAATGATCTTTTATGAATAGAAGATCCTCTAAGTCAAGTGCTAGATTGTATTTTTCCTTTAATTCTATTAACTCATCTTCTGAGTAATTTACAAAATTATCGATGATTTCAATCTCTTTAGGTTCTATTTCTTCTTTATCTTCACTTATTAAGTTAAGAGGCACTTCTTTAGAGTTTACTGGATTTATATAGTAGGATTTTAATTTAGAGAAGTTTTCTTTTGACATGCCTTTTACTAAAATGATCTTTGATACTTTTACAGATGAGTCTTCATATCCTAAGTATTTATTTATAAGTATTTCTGTGGCATTTTGTCTTGGATCAAATTGCCCTTTGTTGTATTCAAATCTAAAAGCCAATTCCCCATTGTTTAGATTTAATTCACCGGAGTATATATTGTCAATGTTTGGTTCAAACAGAATCTTTTCAACTATTTCATTTAGTTTTTCTTCGTCAACGTTAAATAAATCATAAACATTAAATACAGTTATATCGTCATATTTTTCTATGCCGAGAAATTTAGCATCTTTTTTTAGTTTTATTGCCTCTACATTAAAATCTTTCTTTTTTTCAATCATGATTCTAAAATTTTTCATTTTTCAACCTCCTAAAATTTTAAGCCCAGGCGGGTAGGTCATCTGCGAAACCTACCCGCCTGGGCTTTTCTCCCTTCGGTGTAATGCCATAAGACATCTGTACCGCTCGGTCTTTTAATAAGAACCCTAGGTACACTTTCGGTGCATAAAATTTAATCTAATTACTTTTAATTAATTATTTAACATTATTTTTTCAAGTGTCAATGGTTCTATATACACACCATCTTTATAGGCTCTCATATTCCCACCTGACACTTCATCAATCAATCCGATGTGATTATCTTCTGTTATTCTTCCAAATTCAAATTTAATATCATATAATTCTATACCCTTTTTTTCTAATTCTTCTCTTACAATCTCTGCTATCTCAACTGCCATACCTTTAATTTTATTTGACTGTTCTTTACTCATAATATTTAATATTTGAAGTGCATCTTCTGTTATCAAAGGATCATCTCTTAAATCATCTTTTAAAGTGAATTCAACATATGGTCCTATTTTTCTTCCTTCTTCAACATATAATGCATATCTTTTATAAAAGCTTCCCACCGCTCTATATCTAACTATTACCTCTACACCTTTTCCAAACAGTTTAGCAGGTAAAACTGTCATAGTATTGCTGTCAATATCCGATGAGATAAAATGTGTGGGTATTCCTTTTTTATTGAAGAGTTCAAAAAAGTAAGTACTTAACCTAAGCCCAGACTTACCTGCCCCTTCAATCGTAAGACCAACTTTATTTGCTCCTGGGTCGAATACTCCGTCTTCTCCTGTCACATCATCTTTAAATTTTAAAACATAATTTCCATCTTTTAACCTATAAACATCTTTTGTCTTACCGGAGTACACTAAATCAGAATTGCTTAAATTAACCATAAAAGACCTCCTTAAAATATTAGTAAAAAATAGCCTACGGCTGTTCTTAAATATAGTATTGGAGCAGGATCAAAATTGATCCTACCCCAACAATTGACAAAGAGCCTAACGTCTTACCGGAGTACACTAAATCAGAATTGCTTAAATTAACCATAAAAGACCTCCTTAAAATATTAGTAAAAAATATAGCCCAGGTGGGTAGGTCGTATGCGAAACCTACCCGCCTGGGCTTTTATCCCTCCGGTGTAATGTCCAAAGACATCTGTACCGCTTGGTCTCTTAAAAAGAACCCTAGGTACACTTTCGCTCATAGACAAATGATTATCGGTCACTTTGTAGAAACATCCCAACCTTATTATGGGATTTATATGAGCTATATTTCTTATTTCAAATTGAGTGTAACAGCTTTTATTATAAGTGTCAATGGTATATTAAAATTTTGTTTAATGTAAATGCATTGAAGGGTATCTATTTAATAGTAAAATAGAAAGGTCGTGTTAATTTGAAACAAAATATACTAGTAAGTTTTACTCCAAATTCCAAGCAAAGAGAAATAATAGAGAATAAATTGTCAGAAAAAGCAAATATTTATTTTTTGGAAAATGAACCAGACAGAGCAGAGGCTATAAAAAATGCTGACATAGTATTTTCTTGGAATCCAATTAGAGAATTTGATGATGAAGAATATAAATACTTTAAAAATGTTAAATTAATGCAACTTTTGTCAGCAGGTGGTGATCACTTGCCATTTGAGATTTTCCCCGATAACCTTATGGTAGCTGGAAATGTTGGTGCATATGCTCAGGCAATGGCAGAGCATGCATTGGCGATGGCATTGTCGCTTTCTAAAAATTTATTTGTGAATCATAAAAAATTGCAAGAAGGAATATTTGATCAATCAAGCAAAAGTAAACTTCTTCATGGAGCAAATTTTGCGATTATTGGTTTTGGTGGAATTGGCAAGGAAATCTATAAACTTCTTCAACCATTCGAGCCAAAGATTTATGCAGTTAACACTACTGGAAAAACTGATTTAGATGTGTTCTTTGCCGGTACTGTTGATGATTTAAACTATGTCTTGAGCCAGTCAGATTTTATATTTATCACTATACCACTCACTCAAAAGACTAAAGGTATGATTGGAAAGACAGAATTTAGCAATATGAAGAGTGATGCAATATTAATAAATGTAGCCCGTGGAGAAATTATAAATCAAAAGGATTTGTATGAGCATCTTTTAAACCATCCTGAATTTAAAGCTGGCATTGACGCTTGGTGGATTGAGCCTTTTAGACATGGAGAGTTTAAAGTTGATTATCCATTTGTGGAATTACCTAATGTCATAGGATCCCCTCACAACTCTGGTATGGTGCCAGGCTCTATGGTGAAAGCTGCAGAGTTTGCAGTCAATAACATCCTTGAATTTTTGAATGGAAATAAAATTAAGGGTATATTTAATAGAGAAGACTATGTATGATAAAACACCTAAGTGATTTCACTTAGGTGTTTATTTTATCTTTGTGCTTTATCAAATGGAATTCCTTCTGCTTTTGGTGCTCGAGAATTCTTTGATGTTAAAGCCAATACTATAATTGTTGCAACATATGGCATCATTTTATAGTAGTCAGTTGGTATATTTAAATTAGCTAAGAATGGTATCAAAGGTATAGAATAAGCTAATGTTCTCAAGAATGCGAAGAATAAAGCAGCAAACATAATTTTAATTGGCTGCCACTGGCCAAATATCATTACAGCTAATGCTAAAAATCCGAATCCTGCTACCCCATTATGGCCGTTTATATTTCCATCAGTTATTCCCACTGAGTAAAAATATCCTCCTAAGCCTCCTAATATACCGGAGATAGTAACGCCAATATATCTCATTTTAGATACATTTATGCCTACTGAATCTGCTGCATGTGGATGTTCTCCACAGGCTCTTAGCCTAAGTCCAAATTTAGTCTTATATAAAACTAGTGTTGATATGATCAAAATCAAGAATCCTATAAGCACTGTTAAATAAGTGTTTTTGAAAAACAAATCTCCAATTACTGGTATTCCACTCAAAACAGGGACTTCTCTGATAAAATATCTTACGTTTGTAGTTATTCCATCGCTGTTAAAAAACATCTTCGAAATCAACAGTATCAACGCTGGCATCATCATATTCATTGCTGTCCCAACAATTACTTGATTTGCTTTCATAGTAACTGCAGCAAAAGAAAGTAGTTGAGCAAATATAGCGCCTGCAATTGCAGCTACAATCATACCTAGTAAAAGTATCATGTTTGGTGATAGGCCTGAACCTTGTACAGCAAAAGCAAATAACGCACCTGCAAAAGCACCTGTAAGCATTGTCCCTTCGAGTCCTATATTAATTACTCCACTTCGTTCAGTAAACATTCCACCTAAAGCTACTAATAAAAGTGGTATTGATACAGGAAGCATATTTTGAACTAAATAATAAAAAGTATCCATTATTCTGCCTCCTTATTTGTATTCTTTTCAATTTCGTCATTTCCACCAGAATCTACATTTTCTGAAGATTCTCCAATCTGTGGTTCAGTAATTAAACTCTCTTTTTCCCTTCTGTTTGAAAAAATTCTACGTATCCCAGAGCTCATTATTGCTGCAAATGCTGAGAAGTAAATAATTACAGCAATAACTAAATCTATGATCTCAGGTTTATATCCAACTAAGCTTGCTAAAGTGCCGCCTCTTTGAATATATGATATAAATAAAGCTGAAAAAATAGTTCCTATTGGATGTGAGTTCCCAAGCAATGCAACTGCTATTCCGTTAAATCCATTTGCCGCAATTACATTTATTGGTTCATATGTCATACTACTTCCTGCTATTTCCGATGGTGCCAATATTGCAAATGCTCCTCCTAGGCCTGCCAATCCTCCTGCAATTACCATTGTGAGAATTATATTTCTCTTGCCGTTCATTCCAGCATATTGTGCTGCGTGTTTATTATATCCAGTTGCTTTAAGCTCATAGCCAAATGTAGTTCTTTGCAAAACTACATACAGTAATATAGCAATTAAAATTGCAAATATTACTCCAAAATTTACATTTGATCCAGCAATACCAAGTGATCTTATTTGAACTTGCTGCGGTATATATTTTGTTCTGGTCATTGATGGGATGTACATTGCTTCATTGCTTCTTATGAGCATATCCACCAAGTACATTCCTATATAGTTAGTCATGATTGAAGTGATTACTTCATTGACGTTTAACAGCGACTTGAATATTCCTGGTATAAATCCCCATAACATTCCACCTATCATTCCAGCTAATATTGCTACTATCCAGTGTATGCTAGGAGGTAAGTTAAACATGAATGCAACATAAAGCGTAAAAAACATCCCCATAGTATACTGTCCTGAAGCCCCTATGTTAAATAGCCCCATTTTAAACGCAAAAGCAACAGATAAACCTGTCATAAGAATTGGAGTTGCAAAATATAGAACATCTCCAAATCTGCCAAGCCCACCTAGAAGGACATATCTAAATCCTGCAACTGCATTGTTCGGATTTGCTAATAGCATTACAATAAATCCAAACAATAGTCCTACAACAATAGCCATCAAAGCAGAAGTAAATGATGAAAATCCTTTAATTTCACTAAATTTTTTCTTTTCATTTGTTTTTGAATTCATACCATTTTTATCCTGCATTGTATATCTCCTTTACATTGTCTCTTTTTGCACCTGACATGTATAAACCCAATTCCTCATCAGTTGTTTCTTTAGGATCTAACTGTCCTACTATCTCGCCTTCATACATTACAAGTATTCTGTCGCTAACATTTAGTACTTCATCTAATTCTAATGAAACTAATAGTACAGCCTTCCCGCTGTCTCTGCCTTCTACCAACATTTTGTGAATGTACTCAATAGCTCCAACATCTAGACCTCTAGTAGGTTGAACTGCAACTAATAATTCATGATCTTTATCCATTTCTCTAGCAATAATCGCTTTTTGCTGATTTCCTCCAGACATGCTCCTTACAACCGTAATTGGCCCCTGTCCACTTCTAATGTCAAATTTGTCAATTAATCTTAAAGCGTATTTTCTAACTTCATCAAATTTTATAAATCCTTTATTTTGAAATTGAGGCTGCCAATATCTTTGCAGTACTAGATTTTCTTCTAGAGTATAATCCAATACAAGTCCATATTTCTGCCTATCTTCTGGTATGTGGCTAATGCCTGCTATTGATCTTTGTCTTATTGAAGCTTTTGATATGTCTTTACCGCATAAATTGATTTGTCCTGATGTCATTTTTTCAAGTCCTGTTAATGCTTGAACCAACTCAGTTTGCCCATTTCCATCAATTCCAGCGATACAAACTATCTCTCCTCTTCTTACATCAAATGAGACATCTCTTACCGCATTATTTTTATGAATTTTTGAAGGAACTGTCATATTTCTAATAGAAAGTACAACCTCTCCCGGTTGGCTTTCTTTCTTATCGACTTTAAGTGAAACTTCTCTACCTACCATCATTCTCGATAGTTCTTCTTTAGTAGTATCTTTTATCTCAACTGTTCCCATGCACTTACCTTTTCTTAGTACTGTGCATCTATCTGCTACTGCCATTATTTCATTCAATTTATGTGAAATAAATAATATCGACTTTCCTTCATTTGCTAAATCTTTCATTATTTGCAATAATTCAGCTATTTCTTGAGGCGTCAACACAGCTGTCGGTTCATCAAATATCAGTATCTCATTATCGCGATAAAGCATCTTTAATATCTCTACTCTTTGCTGCATGCCAACAGATATGTCTTCTATGACAGCATCTGGATCAACTTTAAGTCCGTATCTTTGGCTTAAATCGACTACTTTTTCTCTTGCTTGATCCATATCTAGAAATCCATTTTTTGTAGGTTCTACCCCAAGTATTATGTTTTCAAGAACTGTAAAAACTTCAACTAATCTAAAATGCTGATGAACCATTCCTATTCCTAAATCGTTTGCATCATTTGGATTGTTAATCTTTACTACTTCTCCATTTTTCCTGATTTCACCTTTCTCAGGTTGATAAAGACCAAATAGAACACTCATCAAAGTTGATTTCCCAGCCCCATTTTCACCCAATAGTGCGTGTATCTCTCCTTTTTTAAGTCTTAGGGTGATATTATCATTAGCGACTATCCCAGGGAATTCTTTAGTGATATTGAGCATTTCTATTATATAGTTTTCATTTTCCACATCATTCACCCTTTGCGCAATTCATATTTTTTCTAACAACAAATAGTGCCAAATTACTTAGACGATAATCTTTAACTTATCGGGGCACTCTCAAATATTAAGTTATTTTTATCTTTTCTATTAGAAAAAACAGGGGAAAACTTTCGCCTTCCCCTTTTTCCTTACAATTGAAGCATAAAAATGTAATCAAACAATTAACTATTATCTTGTTGTTACGACTACTTTTACCAAGCCTAGACCTTGAGTTAATTCTTCTGCAGTCGCATAGCCTGTTGGATCTGCTACATCAATTGTACGAATAATTTCAATTTCATTATTCTTTAATTTTGCAAATATTGCATCATATTGTTCTTTTGTAAATTTCTCAAATCTGTCAAATGCATCTGCTTTTTCATCTCCAATTACAGTTGTTGGAAGACCAACACCGTCATTTGCTGCATTAAATACTGTTGTCTTACCTGCATAATTTTCCCAGCTATCAGTTTTGTAGATTGCTTCAAGTACGCTTTGTACTGATGCAGCTAAACCTTTTGTAGCTGATGTGATAACTGTTTCACTATCATATCTTTGGTCAACGTCAACACCTATAACTTTTCCGCCAGCTTCTTGTGCTGCTGACATAACACTCTTACCTACAGAACCACCACAAGCAAATATTACTTCTACGCCTTCTTGATACATAGTTTTAGCTGTAGCTTTGTTTGTGTCGTTTTCTTCAAAATTTCCAGTGTAGTGATAAGTAACTTTAACTGAACCATCTGGTAATCCTAATTCATTAGCAGCATATTCAGCTCCTTGTAGGAATCCATACCCAAAAGCTTGAACTGCAGGTACTGCCATTCCACCCATGAATCCTAATTTTGTCATTCCATCCATAACTGCTGCATATCCTGCTAAAAATCCTGATTGCTCTTCAGCATACATTATACTTGCTACATTTGGACCTGTTTTAAAGTCTGTGTAGTCTGCATTATGTGGTGCTCCATCAAGCAATATAAATTTAACATCTGGATATTTATCTTGTGCTTGATAAATTGGAACTTCAAACAAGAACCCTGGAGTTACAATAACTTTTGCTCCACCTTGAACTGCAAGATCGATTGCTGCTAAATAGCCTGCATCTGATGCTTCTTCAGGTTTAATGTAAGTATGTGAAATATTGTTTGCTTCTGCGAAAGCTTTTACGCCTTCCCAAGCACCTTGGTTAAATGATTTGTCATCAATATTCCCTTTATCAGTAATCAAAGCGATTTCTGCACCTTCGCTTCCACCTGAACTGCATCCAGCTAAGCTAGCAATTAACAATATCATTGACATTGCAATTACTAAAAATTTCTTCATTGGTCTATTCCCCCTTAATATTTAGATAGTGACGTCTTAGCTTTATTATATCTAAATACCAAAGCGTTTTCAAGATTTATTTAACAAGCCTTTTTGTATATATTTAACATAAATTTAAAGAAATTTTTGTTAAACTTTGATATTCTAGTCTTTTATATGATTAGAATACTATTTAGATAGAACTTCTTTTATTTCATCTTTCTTTAGAACTTTCCCCTTAGACACCACTTTCTCGTCGATAACCAGTGCAGGTGTTGTCATAACTCCGTATTTTGCAATTTCTTTGAAATCTGTTACTTTAATGATCTCTGCATTTAAACCAACCTCTTTTACTGCTTCTTTAGCATTTTCTTCTAACTCATTGCATTTCTTACATCCTGAACCCAAAATTTTAATAATCATATAAATAACCCCCCTATATAAATAAATATGATATGAAATTAAATGTGTAGCCTATGATAATTATTCCAACAGTTACTAAAGCTATAAAAAGTCCTAATAATTTCTTTTTTACTACTTTTGAAAGCATGATAATTGAAGGAAGAGATAGTGCCGTAACCGACATCATAAATGACAGAGCAGTACCCAGACCAACTCCCTTTGCAACTAACGCTTCTGCAATAGGTAAAGTGCCAAATATATCTGCATACATAGGAATCCCCACTATCGTCGCAATTAAAACAGAGTACCATTTATCCTTGCCTAAAATCGAATTTATTATATTCTCAGGAATGTAATTGTGAATTAAAGAACCGATCAGCACTCCAATTAAAACATATTTCCATACTCTGACAACAATATCTTTAACCTGTTCTTTTGAAAAGGCAATTCTATCTTTATACCCAAGTTCTTCAGCATCTTCGTCAAGTTGGTTTGTAGAGTAAACAAATTCTTCAACGTATTCTTCCATGTGAAGACTATCTATTGTTGTTCCTCCTATTACAGCTAATATAACGCCTACTACTACATATGCAATCGCAATTTTCCAATTGAAAATGCTAGCTAAAAGTATTACTGATGCTAAATCCACTAAAGGAGATGAAATTAGGAATGAAAAAGTAACTCCTAATGGCAAGCCAGCACTTGTGAATCCTATAAACAAAGGAATTGATGAGCAAGAGCAAAATGGAGTCACAGTACCTAATAATGCAGCTAAAGTATTCGCGCCAATTCCATGAAATCGCCCTAAAATCTTTTTTGTTCTTTCAGGTGGAAAATAACTTTGAACATAGGATATTAAAAATATAAGGACAGATAACAAAATAAATATTTTAATTGAATCATAAATGAAAAAATGTATGCTCGCACCAAGTCTTGAATTTATGTCTAACCCTATAACTTTTGTAACTAAATTTGCGACTATATCTGAAAGCCATTCCATTTTGAGTATTTGATTATTAATCCAGTTGAACAACTTATCCCTCCTCATATAGAAATGTATCTATACATAATATAATTCATTGTTATCATTCTGTCAAATACTATTATTTTATGAAATGCTTAATAATATAATAAATCTTCATATAAATTAATGCAAAATCACTACAGAATATCTATAAAAATTAAAAATTTTCCATATTAATTAATTGAGCGAATAAATAAATTGCACAATAAAAGCACCTAGAATAGGTGCTTTTATTTAAAATATATCCCTGATATAATCTTTTATTGTAGGTGTAATAGCTCCACCGCCTATACCTTCAACTAATGTCAACATTCTCTCAATCAACTCCGAAAAATAAGTTTTAGGATAAGCTTCTTTTATTTTTACTAGTTCTTCTTTGTATTCAGCATCTATTTTGTATTCAGATTTTGTAACATTCTCTTTTTCATCATCTAAAAACAACAATGCGTCTAAATAGCTATTATAAATATTTAGTACTTCATCTAATAAAGTAGAGTAAGGAAATACTAGCCTAAAATTTTCTATTTCACTCAACCTCATTGCTATTTCATTTTTATCCACTAGAAGAATAGTTCCGTCAGTAATAGGTCGGTTTTCATAAGCATCTTTTATCCTTAGATAGCTTAACATCTCGTTCGTAAGCGAACCATCAAATGATTTTATAAAATAATCATAATCTATTTTTAACTCTAACTTACCATCTTTCTTAGTGATCATATAACCTTTTTTTATGTTATTGGTTAAATAGTCATTCAGTTCCTTATCTTCTATGAGAGTTGTCCTTTTTTTAAGCTCATCAATCCCTATTGACTCATGATTATTAAACAAATAATCGTATTTGCGTTTGTCAGTGCCAAAAATATTTTTAGCTAGTTCAATATTTTGATTTTCAAGATCACTGTCAATCAGCATTAAATATTCACTTAATAGCTCAGAAAACTCTGTTTTTGTCATTTCATCTGCTTTGCTATATAAGTCATCAATTGTTAAAGCATTTGCGCTTATAACACTATATTTTTGATTTATGTCGTATTCTTCACTTTCTTCACTTAAATATTCTTTTCTTACAACCTTAGCCGAGTCCTTGCCATCCCACTTGTACCAAATGACTATTTTAGAATCTTCATTTTTATCCGCTTCTGGATCATAAGTACAAATGTTAAAATTCAATATTCCATCTCCATCAATATCTTTAATTTCAGAACTTCCATTTATGGAGAATAAATTAACTTTTTTAGGGTTTATAGCAGTTACAAGTTTTCCATCGTCTATAATATAGACATATATTACCGTTGTTTCATCATTAGCCAAATTGCTAATTATTATTCCTTCTTTATCATCAGATATTTTCCCTACCCGAAGTTCTATATTTTTCTTATCAAACTTTATTTCGATTTCATCTAGCAAAAAATATCCTTCTCCATCGTATGAATAGACCAATAGTTTCCCTTTGTTATCTTTACCTGATTCTTCATTGACATACATCACAATCTCATCTATGCTATCACCATCTAGATCACCAATGTCGTAATTTTCCAAGTCAACATCAAAGTTTTGATTCAATAAATTCAAGTATTTTTCTATTATTTTTTTGGTTTCCTCTTGATTTAAGCTTTCTTTTGCAAGAGGTAAATCTATCTCCTTAGGTAATATTTTGTTTAATATATATTTATTATCAGTGTCTTCACTACTGTTTAATGGTTGGCAGGCTGTTAAAATCATTGATGTTGACACTAATAAGCACAAAAATAAACTAATCTTTTTCATCTCTGAATCTCCTTTCATTGATATTATACCTTTATAAAATTAAAAATGTGTAACAATTAAGTTACAAATAATGCTTGAATAATATTTTTGTTTGAGTTATATTATATATGAACATATGAATATACATTCATATATGATTGGAGGTTATAAAATGATTAATGAAAAAAATAGTATTCCTCTATGTGAATCAAATTGCATTCATGAAGATGTTGTAAATAGAGTTAAAGAAAATCTGCCTGACGATGAACTTTTAGGCGAGGCTGCGGATTTCTTCAAAGTTTTTGGCGACAAGACGAGAATAAAAATACTTCTAGCACTTCTAGATTCTGAGATGTGCGTCTGTGATATAGCTTGTTTACTGGATATGAGCCAATCAGCTATTTCACATCAGTTAAGAGTATTAAAAAACAGTAATCTTGTAAAGAACAGAAAAGATGGCAAAGTTGTATATTATTCACTTGACGATGAGCATGTCAAAGAAATAATAGGCCAAGGTATTGTCCATATAAGACATAAAAACAGAGGTGAATGACAATGGAAAATAGAATATTTGTTTTAGAAGGATTAGATTGCGCAAATTGTGCGCAAAAAATTGAAGACAGAGTTAATAAAATTAATGGAGTAAAAAAAGCTACTTTGAATTTCATAAATAAAAAGCTAATAGTAGAATTTAGCGTTGAACAAAATGAAGAATTGATCAATCAAATAAAAAGTACAATTACATCTATAGAACCCGATGTTAAAATAATTGAATTTAATGATAACACAACTAAGATTAAAGACGATAAGTATGATGAAAGTAACAAAACTCTAAAAAGATTATTCATAAGCCTTCTATTTTTTATTTTAGGCATTACATTGCCTTTTAACGAGTATCTAAAGTATCCGTTCTTCTTAGCAAGCTACTTAATAGCTGGAATAGGAGTTTTAAAAGCTTCACTAAATAATATAAAAGCTGGAGAAGTATTTGATGAAAACTTTTTAATGTCAGTTGCAACACTAGGAGCTATAGCAATCGGTCAATTTGAAGAGGCAATTGCAGTTATGATATTTTATGAAATCGGAGAATACTTCCAATCAAAAGCAGTAAATCAATCTCGAAAATCAATAGCAAAATTGATGGATATCAGACCAGATTATGCAAATTTAATTGAAAATGAAGATTTTGTAAAAGTGAATCCAAAGGATGTTAAAATTGGGGATTATATACTGATAAAGCCTGGAGAAAAAGTTCCATTGGATAGCATCATAATAGATGGTGAATCATCAATGGATACAAAAGCACTAACTGGCGAATCAATGCCCAAAGATGTAAAAACCGGAGATGAAATATTAGGAGGATATATCAATCTTCAAGGACTCTTAAAGGCTAAAGTAGAAAAAGAATATAAGGAATCTTCAGTTTCAAAAATATTAAAGCTTGTTGAAGAAGCAAGTGAAAAAAAAGCTCCAACTGAAAATTTTATAACTGTTTTTTCTAAATACTACACACCAGTTGTGGTTTTTCTTGCGATAGGCCTTGCCATCATACCACCGCTGTTTATAGAAGGAGCTCTCTTTAAAGATTGGATTTATAGAGCATTAGTCTTTCTAGTTGTATCATGTCCATGTGCTCTAGTAATATCTATACCACTAGGTTTTTTTGCTGGAATAGGTAAAGCTTCTAAAAATGGGATACTTATAAAGGGAGGTAATTTTTTAGAAGCTTTAAATTTCGTAGATACTGTTGTATTTGATAAAACCGGAACACTAACCGAGGGTGTTTTCAAAGTTTCGGATGTATTCACAGTCGGAAATTACTCAATTGATGAAATATTATATTTTGCAGCATATGCAGAGTATAATTCAAATCATCCAATAGCAAAATCAATTATTGAACATTATAAAAAAGAAATAAATTTATCATCAATCGAAGAATTTAAGGAATATGCTGGAAATGGAATTGAAGCTACGGTAAATAACAGTAAAATACTTTTAGGTAAAATTGATTTCCTAAAGTCAAAAGAAATAGAAATAGATGAAAAATACCAAAATAGCGATAGTATATATATAGCTATTGATGGTAATTTTGAAGGATATATTGTGATTACAGATAAAATAAAAGACGATGCAAAATATACAATCGACACATTGAAAAAAAATGGCATTAAAAACATAGTAATGCTCACTGGCGATAACGAAAAAACTGCTAGCAAAATAGCATTTGATCTTGGAATAGATTCATACTATGCAAATTTATTGCCTGATGATAAAGTTGATATTGCCGAAAAGTTGATGAATAGAAAATCTACAAAAAACTCTAAAATGGTATTTGTCGGAGATGGAATAAACGACGCCCCAGTCTTATCTATAGCAGACGTAGGGATTGCAATGGGTGGATTAGGCTCAGATGCAGCTATTGAAGCTTCAGATATTGTGCTTATGACCGACGAATTAAAAAAGCTAATTGAATTATTTCAAATATCTTCACAGACAAGAAAAATAGTATACGAAAATATCTATTTATCACTCTCAATTAAGTTCTTAGTTTTAATATTAGGCGCTTTTGGTATTACTACAATGTGGCATGCAGTATTTGCAGATGTAGGGGTTACTATTTTAGCAGTAGCTAATTCAATGAGGTTATTAAAAAATAAATGATGCCTAGGCATCATTTATTTTTTAAAAGCTAACTCCTCTTCATCTTCAATTGTATTTAAGATAGAAGAATCAAAACCATTTATTTTCTCTTTCGCAACTGAAAGCATCAGCTTTATTCTATTCTCTTGATTTACTATTGTAGCACTCGGATCATAATCTATCGGGACAATATTCGCATCCGGGTACTTCTTCTTTATATTCGCAATTACTCCTTTTCCAACTATGTGATTAGGTAAACATCCAAAAGGTTGTGCGACTACAATATTTTGATATCCTAAATTTATAAGTTCCACCATCTCGGCAGGAAGAAGCCATCCCTCGCCCATTTTACATCCTAATCCTATGATGCCATCTACAAGCTCTCTTGTATGATTAAACGATGAAGGCACAACAAATTTTCCGCTTGCTCTGACAGCATTGCTAGTAGCCAGTTCCACTTTTGATAAATAATCATTTACCATCTTCATCAAGCGGCTTTTAAATCGACCATTGCCGTATAATTTATAGTCTATAACTCCATTTTCAACGCAGTACATCAAAAATCCCATCAAACTTGGTACCATAACTTCACAGTCTTCTTCATGAAGAAAGTCTTCAAGCCTATTGTTTCCTAGACTTGAAAATTTGACATATATCTCTCCAACTATGCCAACTTTTATCTTTTTGGTTTTATTAATTGGTATCTTTGCAAAGGAATCAACGATTTCTTCAGAAACTTTTCTAATGCTTTTAACACCTACTGCCTCATTTCTTTCAAAACGACTGCCAATCTCTTCAATCCAGCCTTGCACTAATGCTTCACTCTGTCCAACATTTAATTCGTATGGTTTTACTTGATTGTTTAAAAGCATCAATAAATCGCCGTACGCTACTGCAGCTACTAACTGCATTAACATTTTGTAAGTGATTTTAAATCCACTATTTTTTTCAAGTCCTCCAGCGTTTAATGATATAACTGGAATATGTTCATAACCAGACTTTTTTAAGGCTTTCCTTAATAAGTGAATGTAGTTGGATGCTCTACATCCGCCTCCTGTCTGCGTTATCATTAGAGCAACTTTATTTGTATCGTATTTCCCTGAATTTAAAGCATCCAACATTTGTCCAATGACTAGCAAAGCAGGGTAACAAGTATCATTGTGAACTGTCCTTAGACCTTCATCAACTACATTTGGTCCTTCATTCCTCAAGACAACTAAATTGTAACCTTGAAGCCTGAATATTTTTTCTAGAATTCCAAAATGTATTGGTGCCATGTTTGGACACAATATTGTGAAATCCTTTTTCATTTCTTTTGTAAATTCAACTCTATCATATTTCCTGCTCAACTTGTTCACCCTCTTTTGCCCTTTGATCTAGTGCAGCTAATAAGCTTCTAACTCTTATTTTTACTGCTCCAAGATTAGTTATCTCATCTATCTTTATTTGTGTGTAAATTTTGCCGTTTTCTTGCAATATTTCTTTTACTTCATCACTTGTTATAGCATCTAATCCACAACCAAATGATACTAACTGAATAAGTTCAACATTGTCATAATTGGAAATCAGTTGAGCTGTTGTGTAAAGCCTTGAATGATATGTCCATTGATTTAATACATTTGTCTCAACTTTCTTCCCTAGATGTGCTATAGAATCCTCTGATAAAACTATAACACCAAGCTCAGTAAGCAGCTTGTCAATTCCATGATTTACTTCAGGGTCTAAATGATAAGGTCTGCCTGCAAGTACAATAGCTCTTTTATTTAATCTCATCGATAAATCAAGAAATTCTTCGCCTTTTTTTCTTATCCTATTGAGATAGAGTTTATATTCTCTCATTCCACATTCCACCGCAAATCTAATTTGTTGCTGATTGATGTCGTTAAAATGTTTGTTTAATGCTTTATAAAGTCCTTTTATGAGAGATGTCTTATTGTGAAGCCCAATATAGTCATTAATAAGAATGACATCTTTTGTCCTCTCTACATTTGCTGCTATTACTTCAGGATAATATGCAACTACTGGACAGTTAAAATGATTATCACCCTTTTTTTCATTAAAATTATATGTCAAGCAAGGGTAAAATATTACATCTATACCTTCATCTAGCAAATATTCAATATGTCCATGCACAAGCTTTGCAGGGAAGCAAACTGTATCTGATGGTATAGTGTGCTGTCCATTAGTATAGAGTTCTCTGTTAGAAAAAGGAGAAGTTACTACTTCAAAGCCTAACATTGTAAATATCGTATGCCATAATGGAAGCAACTCATAGTTGTTTAAAGCTAAAGGTAATCCTATCTTGCCTCTTTTACCTGGAATAGGTTTATAACTTTCTAATAATTTCCTTTTTTCATCGTACATATTGTACTTTTCTTCTTTTGTCTTGCCTTTTATTGGTCTTTCGCATCTATTTCCGCCAATAAATTTACGATTATCTCCAAATGTGTTTATAGTTAGAGTGCAATTGTTTTCGCACAAGCCACATATGACACTTTTTACTTTGTGTTCAAAATTCAATAACCCTTCTAAATCTATTGTACTTGTTTTTCCTTTTACACTGTATTTTGCATACAGGCTTGCACCATATGCACCCATCAAACCTGATATATTAGGTCTAATTACATCTTTACCAAGCTCGTCTTCAAAAGCTTTCAAGACTGAATCATTATAGAACGTACCACCTTGTACTACAATGTTGTCTCCAAGATCATCAGCATTTGATGCTCTTATTACTTTGTACAAAGCATTTTTAATAACGCTGATAGAAAGTCCTGCGGATATGTCTGCTATTGTAGCACCATCTTTTTGGGCTTGTTTAACTGATGAATTCATAAAAACAGTACACCTTGACCCTAAATCTACTGGATTTTGTGAATATATTCCTAACCTTGCAAAATCAGCAATATCATAACCTAATGCTTGAGCAAAAGTCTGTAAAAAAGATCCACAACCTGAAGAGCAAGCTTCATTAAGAAATATATTGTCTATTAACCCCTCTTTTATTTTAAAGCACTTTATGTCTTGCCCACCTATGTCGATTATAAAATCAACATTTGGTTTATATTTTTTAGCAGCTGTGTAATGAGCGATAGTTTCAACAATGCCTAAATCAATAGAAAATGCATTTTTTATGAGCTCTTCCCCATATCCAGTAACTGCAGATCCTAGTATTTCAATCTGCGGATACTTAGTCATGAAATCAATCAAAAATTCTCTAAGAATTGGTACAGGATTTCCCTCATTTTGTGAATACATACTATCTAATATCGTTTCATCCTCTGCCATAATACATGCTTTAATAGTTGTGGAACCTGCATCTATCCCTAGATAAGCTCCTTTAGTGTAATTTTTAGGATCAGTGTAATCGACTTTGTCTTTGTCGTGTCTTAGTTTGAATTCATTGTATTCTTCTTCAGAGTTAAACAACCTCTTTGCACCACTTGCCCGAGTAGTGAATTTAACATTTCTTATCTTGGAAATCAACTCATCTAATGAAATCAGAGCACTCTCCGAACTGTAAGCTGCTCCCAATGCAACAAAGTACAGTGAATTTTCAGGACAAATCCCTATCAATCCCAATGTTTCATCAAATCTCTTTCGAAGCTCAGAGAAAAATGTAAGAGGGCCACCCAAATAAACCACTTTCCCTTTAATAGGTCTGCCTTGTGCTAATCCTCCAATTGTTTGGTTTACAACAGCTTGAAATATACTACATGATATGTCGTTTTTGCTTGCCCCTTGATTTAAAAGAGGTTGTATGTCTGATTTTGCAAATACTCCACATCTTGAAGCTATCGTGTATATCTTATTGTATGATTTTGCTAAATCATTCATTTGAGTCAGAGTAATTCCCATCAATGTAGCCATTTGATCTATGAAAGCTCCTGTACCGCCAGCACAAGAACCGTTCATTCGCACTTCCATTCCATTTGACAAAAACAGTATTTTTGCATCCTCACCACCAAGCTCTATAACTACATCAGGATTTTCAATCTCTTTCATTACAGCTAATCTCGTGGCATAAACCTCTTGAATGAATGGAATGTCTAGTCTTTGCGCCAATCCCATGCCTGCAGAGCCTGATATAGCTATCGAGGCTCTGTTTATATCTGGAAATTCACTTTTTAATTGTTCCAATAAGGAAACTGTCTTTTCGTTTATCTGAGAATAATGCCTTTCGTATGAATGAAAAATCATTTTATTCCTATCGTCTAATACTACGCATTTTAACGTTGTCGAACCAACATCTATGCCAATTTTCATTGTAATCACCTTATTTTTGTAATTTATACAATTATTGTACTACAATTGTATAAATTTGTATAGTTTCATATAATTCTAATACTTTTGCCCTCTTTGATAATTTGGGGCTTCTTTTGTTATACTTATGTTATGTGGATGGTTTTCAATGAGTGTCGCAGAAGAAATTTTGATCATCTTTGATTTCAACCTTAATTCCTCTAAGTTCCTTGCGCCAACATATCCCATTCCTGATTTTAATCCACCAATTAGTTGATATATTACATCAGATAGCGCTCCTTTATAATCAACTCTTCCTTCGACTCCTTCAGGAACATATTTTTTAGTCTCTGTCTGGAAATATCTGTCGCTACTTCCAGAGTCCATAGCACCCATCGAGCCCATTCCTCTGTACTCTTTATATCTTCTTCCTTCATATAGAACTTCTTCACCTGGGCTTTCATCAGTGCCTGCAAATAAAGATCCAGCCATAACCACACTTGCTCCAGCAGCTAAAGCTTTTGTTATATCTCCTGAATATTTTATCCCGCCATCTGCAATGACAGGAATATTATAGTCATTTGCCGCTTTTGCACAATTTATTATCGCAGTGATTTGTGGAACTCCGACGCCTGTTACTACCCTAGTTGTGCAGATAGATCCAGGCCCAATCCCTACTTTTACAGCATCAGCGCCTGCTTTTATCAAGTCTACAGTTGCCTCCGCTGTTGCTACATTCCCAGCTATCACTTGCAAATCTGGATATTCTCTCTTAATTTTAGCCACTGCATCTAATACATTTTTTGAATGTCCATGGGCTGTGTCAAGAACAATAACATCTACTTTGCTTTTTATAAGAGCCGCTACTCTCTCCATCATATCTGAAGTTACACCAACTGCAGCACCTGCTAATAATCTTCCATTCGCATCTTTAGCAGAGTTTGGAAATTCTATGGATTTCTCAATGTCTTTTATAGTAATCAACCCTGTTAATTTAAAATCATCATCCACTATTGGAAGTTTTTCAATTTTGTATTTTTTCATTATCTCTAATGCTTCGTCCATAGTTACAGAGTTGTTTGCAGTAATCAAATTGTCTTTTGTCATTACTTCGTCTATTCTCTTACTTGTATCTCTCTCAAATCTAATATCTCTATTGGTTAATATGCCAACTAATTTGTGATTCTCGTCAACAATCGGAACACCAGATATTCTATAACGCTCCATCAATTCCAAAGCATCAGAAATTAAATGATCTTTAGATAAATAGAATGGATCTGTAATTATCCCATGCTCTGACCTTTTAACTTTGTCTACTTCCAAGGCTTGCCTATCTATACTCATGTTTTTATGGATAATTCCTATACCGCCCTCTCTAGCCATAGCTATAGCCATTCTAGCTTCAGTTACTGTATCCATTCCTGCACTCATCAACGGAATGTTCAAAGTAATAGATTTCGTTAAATTAGTTTTGACATTTGTATCTCTAGGAAGTATCTCAGATTTCCCTGGAAGCAATAGCACATCGTCAAAAGTTAAACCCTCTCCAATAAATTCCAATTTAATAATCCCTCCAATAAACTATTTAAGTTTTTCTTTCTAATTTAACAACTTCAATTTTGTTTGTCAAGCATATTAAAATATTGTTCTTTGCGATTAATCAAAAAAGATTAGCAGATGCTAATCTTAATAAAATAATTATGAAATTAACAAAGTCATTTAATCATTCTCTTGCATATGCAATCGTCTTTAGGATTTGTGATATATGTTATGTAGTTTATTATTTCATTGACTGAATCCTTATTAATTGAGTAATTCATCCATTTCCCGTCTTTCTTAACATCGACAAGTCCAGAGCTTGTTAGAATTTTCATATGGTGAGAAATTGTCGGTTGCGTCAAATCAAGTCTTTTCATTATCTCACAAGCACACATAGGTCCACATGACAACATATCCAATATTTGAAGTCTGCTGCTATCAGCTAATGCTTTTAAAAGTTCTACTTCCCTTTCCACACAATCACCCCATATTATCTTTGTTAAAATCATAACCTACTTTAAGTTCATTGTCAACCTACCCTAATATTAATGAAGTACACAAAAAGGCCACCTATCAAGGTGACCTTTTTAAATTACATCATTCCGTCCATTCCACCCATGCCCATTGGTGGCATTGTTTCTGGTTTTGGCATTTCAGCTACAGCTGCTTCAGTTGTGAGTATCATAGAAGCAACACTTGCAGCATTTTGTAAAGCTGATCTAGTAACTTTAGTTGGATCAACTATTCCTCTTTGAAGCATATTTGTATACTCTTCTTTCAATGCATCAAATCCAATTCCAGGTTCAGATTCTTTTACCTTTTCAACTATAATAGAACCTTCTAATCCAGCATTTGTAGCAATTTGTCTTACAGGTTCTTCTAGTGCTCTAAGGATTATCTTAACTCCTGTTCTTTCGTCGCCTTCTGTTGAGTCTAACAATTCTGCTACTTTTGGAATTACGTCTACAAGGACAGTTCCTCCTCCTGGTACAATTCCTTCTTCAACTGCTGCTCTTGTAGCTGCTAATGCATCTTCTATTCTCAATTTTCTTTCTTTTAATTCAGTTTCTGTTGCAGCACCAACTTGAATTACTGCAACTCCTCCAGCTAATTTAGCTAATCTTTCTTGAAGTTTTTCTTTGTCAAATTCAGATTCAGTAGTTTCAAGCTGACTTCTTATTTGTTTTATCCTGTTTTGAATTTCTTCAGGATTTCCTTCTCCATTTACTATAACTGTATTCTCTTTATCTACTTTAACTTTTCCAGCTCTACCAAGCATCTCAATTGTAGCTTCTTTTAAGTCATAGCCAAGTTCTTCTGAAATAACTGTTCCACCAGTTAATACTGCTATATCTTGGAGCATTTCTTTTCTTCTATCTCCAAATCCTGGAGCTTTAACTGCTACACAGTTAAATGTTCCTCTCAATTTATTTACTACCAATGTAGCCATTGCTTCGCCTTCAACATCTTCAGCGATAATCACAAGTGGTCTACTCAATTGTACTATTTTTTCTAGTATTGGCAATATTTCTTGTATGCTTGATATTTTTTTGTCTGTGATCAAAATATATGGATTTTCATATTCAGCTATCATTTTTTCTGTGTCAGTTACCATGTAAGCTGAAACATATCCTCTGTCAAATTGCATACCTTCTACTACTTCAAGAGTAGTTCCCATAGATTTAGATTCTTCTACAGTGATTACGCCGTCATTGCCTACTTTTTCCATAGCGTCTGCTATCAGTTGTCCTATTTCTTCATCAGCGGCTGAAATCGATGCAACTTGTGCAATTGCTTCTTTTGATTCGATTGGAACGGAATAGCTTCTTATCCCTTCTACAGCCTTTTCTACTGCTTTTCTAATTCCCTTTTGAATGATCATTGGGTTAGCTCCAGCTGCAACGTTCTTCAATCCTTCTCTTATTATAGCTTGTGCTAGCAATGTAGCTGTTGTTGTACCATCTCCAGCAACATCATTAGTCTTTGTTGCAACTTCTTTAACTAATTGTGCTCCCATGTTTTCAAATTTATCTTCTAATTCAATTTCTCTTGCGATTGTAACGCCATCATTTGTTATTACTGGTGAACCATAGCTTTTTTCTAATACTACGTTTCTTCCTTTAGGTCCAAGTGTTACTTTTACTGTATCAGCAAGTTTATTGATTCCGATTTCCATTGCTTTTCTTGCATTTTCATTGAATTTAACCTCTTTTGCCATCTCCAACACTCCTTTGTAGTAAATTTTTTATTATTCAACCACAGCCAATATATCAGATAATTTTAGAATAGTTAATTCTTGTCCATCTAATTTTACTTCTGTTCCAGCATATTTTGAGAATATTACTTTGTCCCCTACTTTTATTTGATCTTTTTTCTTTTCATCGTTTAATATATCTGCACCTACAGCAACTACTTCTGCCATTGATGGTTCTTCTTTTGCAGTTGATGGTAAAACTATACCGCTCTTTGTTCTTTCCTCAGCTTCAATCTTTTTAATTATAACTCTGTCTCCAAGTGGTTTTAAACTCATCTTTACTCCTCCTCCATCATATTTTTCGTGCTCATATTGTTAGCACTCACATTAATTGAGTGCTAACATCTAATACAATAATAACTATATTTAAATAGCTAATCAAGTATGTATTTTAGGGTTTTTTGAGCGTTTTTCCGCTATTTCCTCGTTATTTCTTTAAATATCTAGTTTTTGCTTTAATTTTCTTAATTTCTCATAAAAGCTATAAGGATAGCAAGATATAATATATGGGAGGCACTATTATTGCAGGCAGCATATTAGCAATTTTAATTTCTTTTAGACCTAATAAGTTTATTCCTATTGCCATGATTAAAATTCCACCAACTGAAGAAATCTCATTGATGACTATTGTAGTCAATATAGAGCTTACAGAACTTGCAAACAGTGTAATTATGCCTTGATACAAAAATACTGCTACACTTGAAAACATTACGCCAATGCCTAATGTAGAAGCAAATACAATTGCTGTGATTCCATCAAGAACAGCTTTGGCATATAGAGTTTCATGGTTTCCTGACAAACCGGATTGTATTGAGCCGACTATTGCCATTGCTCCCACACAATAGACTAAAGATGCAGTCACAAATCCTTTAGAAAAATTTCCTTCTTCATTTTTAAACTTTGATTGCAACCTATCTCCAAGGTTATTTAGTCTTTTATTTACGTCGATCAGCTCACCAATAATACTACCTATAACAATACTAATTATCACAACTACAAGATTTTCAAACTCCAATGCGTTTGAAATTCCAATAACCAAGACACTTATGCCGATGCCATCCATTATTGTGTTTTTATAGTCCTCTTTAATTCCTTTTTTCAGCAATATTCCTATAATTGAACCAATGATTATAGTTATAGAATTTACAATAGTTCCAAGCATATTATACCTCCATATTATGTTTATTTTCCAATGCCCAATTCCCTTGCATAATAGAATAGGTACTGTTGTGCATAGCCACATATGTCCCCAAATAATTCATTTTTAGCTTCTTCTATGTCTTTTTTTGTGGCATCATCACCTAAATATAGTGTTTTCATAACTCTGTTAACCCAGACATCTATCGGAAAAGCTTCTTGCTTTTTATATGCGAAAAGCAATATACAATCGCTTACTTTTGGTCCAACACCTGGTAATTTCATCAATTCTTTCTTAGCGATCTCATATGGCAAATTCCAAATTTCATTCAAATCAAATTCTCCACTAGCTATTTTCTTAGAAGTTTCTAATATATATTTTGCGCGAAATCCGACTTTATATTTTTCTTTAATGTATTCTTCACTTAATCCAGCTATGGTCAAAGCATCTGGAAAGCTGTAATAATCGGCTCCGTTGAAACTGCCAATAAAAGTCCCGAGGTCATTTGCTATTAATTCAACTGATTTTTTTATGCGAGGTATTTGATTGTTGGATGATATGATGAAAGATATCGTAGTTTCAAATGGATCCTGATTCAACAATCTCATTCCACTTCCAAATTCTATCGCTTTTAATAAATGTTCATCATGTGATAAATTGTTCTTTATAGTAGAATAATCTCTGTCTAAGTCAAAATATGAATGCCAAAAGTTTATCCACTCATCGTAATCCGTATTTTTTACAACTACTATATCTTCAATTTTCTTTATATTAATTAATTTATTTTTTGCTATGACTGTATAGCTTAAATCTTCTTCTCTCTTCCACCTAAATGATTGTCCACATTCAAATATATGCTTAGGATCAAAGTCTTCTAATCCTGTTATGAATAAGCTGTTTACTCCTTCTTCTATTTTGTAATTCATTATATGACTCCTTTACATTTTTATATACATTATACTATAATAAAAAAATTATAAATAAAAAAACTAGTCTTTCGACTAGTTTTTTTGTTGATACAAATTTTATTAATACCAACCTCTTAATTTCATTACATCAGAAACTTTCTTTACTGAATGCATATATGCAGCTTTTCTCATTGGTACATTGTACTCTTCTTTAATTTTCCAAATTGCATTGAAAGCATTTACCATTGCTATTTCTTCTTTTTCTTCTACTTCTTTTTCGCTCCAATAATATCCATAAAGATTTTGAACCCATTCAAAGTATGATACTGTAACCCCACCAGCATTAGTAAGTATATCTGGTGTTACTATAATTCCGTTGTTGTTTAATATTTCATCTGCTTCTGGTGTTATTGGCCCATTAGCTGCTTCACAAACTAGTTTTGCTTTAATTTTTGGTGCAATATCAGCTGTTATAGCATTTTCCAAAGCTGCTGGAATCATTATGTCCACATTTAATCCCCAGAATTCATCTAAAGTAATTATTTTAGCTTTTGGATAATTTACTAAGTTCTTATGTTCTGAAACATAGTCTTGCATGTCTTTGAAATCAAGACCTTCTTCATTGTATATAGCATAAGTCCCAACTTCTTTTGCCCATTCAGCTACAGCAACTATCTTAGCTCCAAGTTTTTGGACATTTTTAACAGTGTAACTTCCAACATTTCCAAAACCTTGAACTGCAGCAGTTGATTTGGCCATGTCTATGCCTAACTTAGCTATTGCTTCTCTTGCTACTACAGCTACACCAAAGCCTGTAGCTTCGTTTCTGCCCAATGAACCGCCCCATTCTACAGGTTTTCCTGTAAATACTCCTAAAGACATATTTCCAGTTAATTTGACGTATTCATCTACCATCCAAGCCATAATCTGTCCATTTGTATTAACATCTGGAGCAGGTATATCTATTTTTTCACCTAAGTACTTATACAAACCTTGTACGTATCCTCTTGATAGTCTCTCTAATTCACCTTTTGACAAAGTAGAAGGATCTACGCATATACCGCCTTTTCCTCCACCATATGGTATTCCTGTTACACAACATTTAAATGTCATCCATACGCTAAGGGCTTTTACTTCATCTGGATTTACATTTGGATGAAATCTCACTCCACCTTTTCCAGGTCCTATTGCATCAGAATGCATTGATCGATAGCCTTTAAATACTTTTACTGTTCCATCATCCATTTTAACTGGAATAGAAATTTCAATAAATCTCTTAGGCTCCTTTAGTAGTTCATAAACAGATGCCTCAAGACCTAAAGCTTCGCAAGCCTCCTTAACTTGTTTTTGTGCACTTTCTAATGGGTTTAAAATTTCCTTTGACACGGTAATATTACCTCCTTTAATTGCGTGAAAACATTTTCACACATATTGCACTAACAATGATTAAATTATATCATACAGAAATTAGTATATCAATAAAGAAAACTGTCTATTATTATTTGAATAGCCAGTTTTCTTTATAAAATTTCTATTGCTCGTTCATTGCTCTTAAAAAATAAGATAAAATGAATAGGCTTTCGTTTAGTCTAACATGTTCAACAACTACATTATCAGGTACAACTAGATCTGTTGGTGCAAAATTCCAAATTCCCTTTATCCCATTTTGAACATAAATATCAGCGACACTTTGAGCGCTTTCCTTAGGTGTTGTTATTATGCCAATTTGAACATTGTTTTCTTTTATAAATGAATCTATAGTTTCTATATCTCTAATCTCAATATCTCTAATTTTTAATCCAATAACTTTTGGGTTTCTATCAAATAGAGACAATACTTTAAATCCCGCATCTTCAAATCCCTTGTAATTGGCTATAGCTTGGCCTAAATTTCCAGCTCCAACTATGACAGCATTGTAATTTGTATCTAATCCTAATATTTTCTTAAGTTCTCTATGAAGATCTTCAACATTATATCCATAACCTTGTTGTCCAAAACCTCCAAAGTTGTTAAAATCCTGCCTTATCTGAGAAGCAGTAAATCCGGTGAGTACGCTTAACTCTTGAGATGAAATTCTGCTAATCCCTTTTTCTTTTAATTCGGTTAAATATCTATAGTATTTTGGGAGTCTTCTTATGACTGTTATGGACACTTGATTATCCTTTGCCACTAAATTCACCACCTCTTTTTTAATGCAATAATTATATCATTATTAAAAAAGAGTGTCAATTTTTTCACATCAGAATTTCCTAAAATAAGTAAAATTAGGGCTGTCAGAAAAACTAGTTGTTTAAATCTTCTTTTTTAAACAAAATCTGATATCCAGAAACAGCAAGAACTATCGCCAAGATAAATAGAAGTACAGGGAAAATTACCAATATATAATTTTGATTGACGAAGTTAGATTGAATTAGAAATACCAAAGCTGTCAACGTAACAATCAACATAAACACCATTGGTATGGTGATCATACTGAAACTCTTCTTTGACTTTTTAAGCCACAATGCTACTGCCATCAAAGCCAGTGCCGATAACAATTGATTTGCCGATCCAAATATTGGCCATATTGACGCATAGCCTCCAGTAGCTAAATATGCCCCTAAGACTACAGTAATTGTAGTTGCGACATATTTATTTGTTAGTGGTGATTGCTTTTCTACTCCCTCTTTTTCAAAATACTCTTGGAATATAAACCTTCCTAATCTAGTAGCTGTGTCTAAACTCGTAAGAGCAAATGCAGAAACCGCTAAGGCAACGAATGTCTTTCCAACCTCAAATGGTATTCCAAATTTAGACATAAATACTCCTATTCCATTTGAAAATACATTTACAGGTCCTCCTTGTAGTAGTTCACTAAACTCACCCTTTGTTAAATAGGCAGCTGTAATCAAAGCAACTACTGCTAAAACGCCTTCTATTAGCATCCCCCCATAACCAATGAGCTTTGCATCTTTTTCACTATCTAGCTGTTTAGCTGTTGTGCCGGATCCTACAAGTGAGTGAAATCCTGAAATCGCACCACATGCTACTGTTACAAATAGCATTGGAAACAGATATTGTCCATTTGCAGCTTTAAAGCCTGTAACTGCCTCTAATTGGATAGATGGTCTATATATGATTATTCCTAATACAGCTCCAATCATCATTGCATACAATAAAAATGAATTCAAATAATCCCTAGGTTGAAGCAATATCCACACAGGAGCTGTTGATGCTACAAAAATATAAATAGCTAAGATTATTATCCATATGTTGAGACTTAAATTTAGTGGAAAAATAGTTCCCAGCCAAACACATAAAAATAATAGAATTACTCCCACAATAGTGCCTAATTTTAATGAAACTCCTTTTCTATTAGTAGCATATCCAAATCCAACTGCTAAGACAATAAAAAGCATAGAGGATGTAGCTGCCTGTGGTGTGCTTACAAAAGTGTTTGCTACTATATTTGTGAATGCAGATACAATCAATAGCAATGTTAGCCATGCAAATATTGAAAAAAGTTGTTTTCCTCTCTTACCCATGGTATCATTTATAACTTCTCCGATCGATTTACCGTCATGTCTAATTGAAACAAATAATGATCCAAAATCATGTACTCCGCCAAAGAATATGCTTCCTATCACTACCCATAATAATACTGGTAACCATCCGAATACAGCTGCTTGTATTGGCCCATTTATCGGCCCAGCACCTGCAATTGACGCAAAGTGATGGCCTAGAAGTACTTGTGGTCTTGTGGGGACATAATCTACTCCATCATTTATTACATGAGCAGGAGTCTTTCTGTTTATATCTATTCCCCATTTTTTTGCAAGCCATGATCCATACGTGGCATAGGCTAATAAAAATACAAAAATACTGCCTAATACAATTAATAATGAGCTCATACTAAATCTCCTTTCTTTTATATATTCTAATTTGCAAGCAAATATCCCACAACCTCCTTTCCTTTCTTATTTGTTAATATCTTGTTGTCATCAGCATTTATTAATATTAAGCTTATATCCACCCAACCTCTTAATCCAAATTTATAGCTCTTATAAAATTTGAATTTCTTGATAAAATTCTCTACTTCTTTCTCTACATTCTCATCTACTATAAATACTACATTCACAGTTGTTCTCATATGGTTCTCGTCTACATCGTATATTTGTAAGTTGTTTTTAATTTTATCAATAATAGATTGTAGATATTCTAAATCACATTTATCAATTGTCTTTATAAGATAATATTCATAAGTGTTGAATGAATCCAATACATTCCCTTTAGTGAGAAAATACCTCTCTGAAACAACCTCACACTTAGCCATCAGTTCAAAATTTGTATTGTCCAAAATATAATTTTCTTCTATATCAAAAAACCTGCTCAATCTTGATTTTAATAAATCTAAATATTTTATACTTTCCATAAAATCACCCTATTTTAACTATATCAAATAAAAGTTGCTTATTCATATTTTGGTGCTAAAGCGCAAAATTAAGTGCTTAAAATGAAAATATCAACTAGTAAAATGCAACTAGTTGATATTCATCCTCTCTCTAAATCCTTTCACATAGTTTCTACTGACAGGTATCTTAATATCTATTCCCCTTACAATAATATTATAAGTTGAGTTAAACCAAGGCTCTATTCTATCAATATAATTTAAGTTTATAATGAAAGACTTGTGAGTTTTATAAAAATTGTAATCTTTTAGTGACTCATAGAGTTCACAAAGGGTAATATTGACTCTATATTCATCGTTTTTAGTCACTAAAATAGTATCTCTGTCGCAAATAGTAGCGTAGATAATGTCATTATATCTTATTGGTATTATCACACCATTTTTATATGCGCTAATAATTTGCATATTTCTATAGTTGCCACTTGTATTGTTGGATTTATATTTTCCTTCATTACTTGATAATTTCGCTTTCAATTTTTCAATACATCGATTAAATCTATCCTCTGAAATTGGCTTTAACATGTAGTCAATTGCATCTAATTCAAAAGCATTTATCGCATAGTCATCATATGCAGTCAAAAAAACTATTTCTGGTCTTTCTATTAAGTCGTTTATTATTTTAGCAACTTCTATGCCACTTAAGACTGGCATTTTTATATCCAAAAAAATTACATCTGGTCTAAATTTTCGGTTCATCTCCAAGACTTCTTTGCCATGATTGGCTTCTCCCACAACAGAAAATTCATCATATTTGCTTAAGAAATATTTGATGTCCTCTCTTGCTAAGTATTCATCATCAGCAATTAGCACTTTGATCATGTAAAATCATCCTTTCTTTTAACGGGATTCTAATTAGAACAGTTGTGCCATGATTGATTTTGCTAGTTATTTTCAATTTGTATTCCTCTCCATATTTTACTCTCAATCTGTCATTGACATTCTTGAGTCCTATCCCCTGTTTACTATTCGCTTTAAAAATTCTCTCCAGCATGTTTTTATCCATTCCCACTCCATTGTCTATGACAAATATAAAAATTACTGAATTCCCTTTTCTAACCACTATTTTAATTTCTCCTCCATCATACTTTTCGAAAATACCATGTTTAATGGCATTTTCAACTATCGGTTGAATTATCAATGGAGGAAGTGTGCAGTTTAGTTCTTTTGGTATATCGAAGACAATGTTGAGTTTATCTCCAAACCTTGCTTTTTCAATCTCCAAGTATGACTTTATGTTCTCTATCTCTTTATATAAGTCAACTTCATCAGAAGGATCATTTAAACTATTTCTAAAATAGTTGCTCAAGTGAATTAACAATTCCCTTGATTTATCTGGAGAAGATCTTGTCAATGAAGCTATAGTATTTATAGCGTTAAAGAAAAAATGTGGATTTATTTGAGCCTGTAAAGCTTTAAGCTCTGATTTGGTCAATAGTTGAGATTGATAATCTAATTCACCCAACTCAATTTGTGTAGAAAATAGCTTACCAAGGCCATTCGCTAATGCTTCTTCTGATTTAGTAATTGAATGTTTGGATTTCTTATACAATTTCAATGTTCCCATTATCCTATCGTTATATTTTAATGGAACTACTATGGCTGAGTTTAACTTACAATTACTATTTGAGCAATTTATAGTGTTTTTATCCTCAGCAACTTTGCACAATCCTGTGTTTATGACATTTTTCGTAAGCTCTGTCATTATGTATTTATCTTCTTTATGATGTTCTTCACCAACACCGGCATGTGCGAGTATTCTTGTATTATCTGTAATCGCAACTGCGTCAAAATCTGTCATTTCCAAAATAATATTAGCTACAACACTAGCATTATCTTTATTTAGACCATTTCTGATATATGGAAAAGTTTTGTCTGCAATCTTTAAAGCTAATTGTGCTTGATATGCTTCTCTCGACTCTATCTCAGTTATTGAGCTATGAATCAAAGATATAGAAAGGCTAATTCCTATGCCATTTGTGATTACCATGGGCAAAGCTATTAATTTAACTAATTCAAGTGCAGATAAAAATGGTTTCGAAAAAATTAAAATAATTACCATTTGCATAATTTCAGCCAACATTCCGTAAAACAATGCAAAAGTGACCTTATTGTCGCTCTTGTCGTATCTATTCTTCAAAAATCCCGCAAGTGTTCCTTCGCAGAATGTAGAAATAGCGCAAGATAAAGATGTAAATCCATTCATATCTATTAGCATTCTATGTAATCCTGCAATTAGCCCTGACATTGCCCCTACAAAAGGCCCACCTATTAGTCCGCCAACAAATACTCCAATTACTCTTGAATTTGCAATTGCACCATTTATTGGAATGCCAGTGTACGTCCCAATAATGCCATAAATGGAAAAGATTAAAGTCAATATTATTTTTTCATTTAAGCTGGTCTCCTTTTTTGTTATCATCTCCCTTAGAGATTTATGCCTTGTCATAAGGTACGATAGAAGCATTATTATTCCAACACAGCTAAATAGATTTCTAATTATCAGTATAATCATGGTTCTTCCTCCTAATACAATGATATCACAATGAACAAGTTGTATTGCAGTCAAAATTAAGATTTGTAATCTGTTTTGCTATTTATTATATTCCTTTATTATGTTAAAATATACTGGTCGGAGGGATAAATGTGCTAGTACTTTCAGCGTCAAATATAACAAAATCGTATGTAGATAAAAAAATACTTGAAAATATTTCTTTTTTTGTTGAGGACAAAGACAAAATTGGATTGATTGGCTTAAATGGCGCCGGCAAAACCACACTTTTTGAAATTATTGCGGGCAATGTAGAACCAGATAGCGGCGAAATATTCATTAAATCATCAATGAAAATAGGCTACCTCAAACAACATACCAAAGTTGACTCTAATCTTACGATTTTTGAGGAATGTCTAACTGTTTTTGAAGATTTAATAGAGATGGAAAAAAGAATAAATTCCTTAGCAGAACTAATTTCTGAAAAAAGCAACGCAGGTGACGATTCATACGAATCCAATTTAAAAGAATATGGAACTCTTTTAGAAGAATTTAGCAATAGAAATGGATATGGTTACAAATCCGAAATCAAAGGCGTGTTAAAAGGCTTAGGTTTTTCAGATGAGGACATGGATAAGAGCGTTAGTGTACTAAGCGGTGGTCAAAAATCAAGAGTTGCTTTAGCAAAATTGTTATTGGAAAAGCCTGACATACTCTTATTAGATGAACCTACCAACCATTTGGATATAGAGTCTATTGAATGGTTAGAGAGTTTTATTAAAGATTATGACAAGGCTTTATTATTGATTTCACACGACAGGTATTTCTTAGATAAAGTAGTGAATAGAGTTTTCTACTTAGAAAATCAAAACTTATACATATACAACTCAAATTATACAAAATTCATGCAACAAAGAAAGAAAGATATTGAGGTTTTAAAAAAGCAATATGAAGATCAGCAAAAAGAAATAAAGAGACAACAAGAAATCATCGAAAGATATATGCAATACGGTGGAGAAAGATATATCAAACAAGCCAGAAGCAGGCAAAAAATGCTAGATAGGATTAAGCTAATCGATAAAGTAGAAAATAATAAAAAAATGCTTTCATTAAACTTTGAGCCAAGTGTTACTTCAGGCAGAGATGTTTTATTGGCAGAAAATATATCTAAATCTTTTGATGGAAAAACTCTCTTTAAAGATATTTCATTAAGCATTTACAGAGGAGAAAAAGTAGCTTTAATTGGTCCCAATGGAATTGGTAAAACAACATTGTTTAAAATATTGTTAGGAAATATGGAATATGACGATGGAAATATCATCGTAGGAAAAAATGTAGTTACAGGTTATTTTGATCAAGAAATGGAACAACTCTCATATGACAAAACTGTCATAGATGAAATTTGGGATTCTTACCCATATCTAACTCATTATCAAGTTAGAACTTACTTGAGTAGATTTCTCTTCATTGGCGATGATTTGTTTAAAGAGGTGTCTTCTTTAAGCGGCGGAGAAAAAGCTAGATTGTCATTACTTAAGCTCATGCTTTCAAATGCCAATTTCTTGTTAATGGATGAGCCTACAAACCATTTAGATATTGATTCTAAAGAAGTTTTAGAAGATGCTATAAATTCGTATTCTGGTACAGTTTTCGTAATATCTCATGATAGGTATTTCTTAAATCAAATTGCCACTAAGATTTATGAATTAACAGAAGAAGGCATTTTTGAATATCTTGGAAATTATGATTACTTTTTAGAAAAGAAAAAGGAATTAAATGAAGAAGAGCCCATCGAAGAAGAAAGAACTAAGACTCAGATAAAACTAGAGAAAAAGAAAGAAAAAGAATTAATCCAAAGAGAAAAAGAGCAGAAAGAAAAACAGAAGCTTTTAGAAAAAGAAATTCTTAAACTAGAACAAAAATTAAATGATCTTGATATGATATTAGCAGACCCCAAAACATATGAGAATCATGAGAAGGCTTTAGATATATCAAAGAAACGTGACGATATCGCAGAAAAATTAAATGATATGTATGATGAATGGATAGAAATGTCTTAAAGGATGGCAGTCCATCCTTTATAGACTTAAATTGGCATCGACTTTCAAATCCAGCATAGATTTATTTCCGGAAATATAACTATAATATCCAGCTGAACCTATCATCGCAGCATTGTCAGTGCAAAGAGTTATAGTTGGGATATATAGTTCAATATCATTTTCTATTGCTTTTTTAGTAAATACATCTCTGATGCCGCTGTTAGCTGCAACTCCACCTGCGATAACCAATTTGTTTTTCTTAGTTTCTTTTAAGAGCCTAAATGTTTTCTCGCTCAACACGTCAATTACCGACATTTGAAAGCTAGCTGCCACATCTTCTATGCTAATCGTTTCTTTCTTTAATTTCATTTGGTTTAAATAGTTTAAAACAGCTGTTTTAAGGCCACTAAAACTAAAGTCATAACTTTTTTCTTCTAGATATACGCGAGGAAAATTAATTGCTTCTGGATTTCCTGTTTTTGCAAGTTTATCTACCATAGGTCCTCCTGGATAAGGCAGCCCCAATGCTCTAGCGACCTTGTCGAATGCTTCCCCTACTGCATCATCTCTAGTCCTTCCTATGACTTTATATTCATCATATCCAGAGACATCGACTAAATAAGTGTGCCCGCCAGATATTACTAAGGCTATAAAAGGCGGCTCTAGGTCTTGATGTGATAAATAATTTGCGCATATATGCCCCTTTATGTGATTTACCCCTACTAACGGTATATCTAAGCTATAAGATAGAGCTTTTGCAAAAGACATGCCTACTAATAGCGCTCCAACTAGTCCAGGCCCTTGTGTGACAGATATAAAATCTATGTCGTCCAAATTAATATTTGCTTCTTCCAATGCACTTTTCAATATTTGGCTGATGTTTTCCACATGCATTCTCGATGCTATCTCTGGTACAACTCCACCAAATTTTTTATGAGTTTCTATTTGTGTAGATATTATATTTGAAAGTATTTTCCTGCCATTTTCTATAACGGCTATCGATGTTTCATCGCACGAAGTTTCTATTGCCAATGTCTTCATATTTCACCTCTATTTTCTTCTCCACATTATTAATGCATCTTCATTTTCATCTGTATAGTATTTTGGTCTAATTCCACATTCAGTAAATCCATGTTTCTTATATAAGTTTATAGCTACTTGGTTGGATTTTCTGACTTCTAAAGTGATATTTGGTATATTGTGCTTATCACAGTAATCAATTATTGCTAACATTAAGTAGTCTCCTATGCCTTGCCCTCTATATTCTTTTTTTACAGCAATATTTGTTATATGAGCTTCATCCATTATTTTCCACATGCCAAGATAGCCAACTACTTTTTCTTCTATTTCGGCAACAATGTACAAAGCCAGTAAATTCTCTTCAACTTCTTTCTTTAATGCTTCATAACTCCATGGTGTAGAGAAAGATTCTTTCTCAATTTCATATACTTCATTTATGTCTTTGGATTCCATTTGCCTTATTGTTACTCTCATGCTATTCTCCCTTGTGAAATTGTCTTTCAGCTTGTGATTCTCTTAAATATACTGGTTTCAAATTGTCAACATCATCAATTAATCCATCTTTAAATCTCTCATAAGCGATCTCGCAAATGCTGCTAGCTCTAATATAATTTAGATTAAACGGAGCGAAAATAGCTTTATCTCCTAAAATCTCATCTATTATATCTCTATATGCAATGCTCCCATTTCCGTTCACATAAAGTTTGTCATAATTTTTGTTTAGATAATTGCAGTACTCGACAATATCCAATGCATCGTCTTGTTTTACAACTTTTAAGCAGTTTTCTTCCCATTTATATATGCCTGAAAAAACTCTGTCTCTCCTAGCATCAATCATTGGCACAATGTGGCATTCCGAAAAAATATTATATGCTAAAGCTTCTAATGTTGGAACTCCTATAATCGGTTTATTATTAGCTATTGCGAAACCTTTTGCTGTTGCCAGTGCAATTCTTAACCCCGTGAAAGAACCTGGCCCTATTGAAATAGTATAAAGATCTATATCTTCGATATCGATTTTCAGCCCATCCAATGCACTCTTTATCATTGGAACCAACATTTCGGAATGGCTCATATCTACTGACAGCGAGTACTCGCCCAAAAGCCTTTGATCATCGGTTATAGCAACAGTTGTCATCAATGTTGATGTGTCCATGCCCAATATTCTCATTTTAACAACTCCTCCACTAATTTGACATATCTATCTCCATGTGGAACAAATTTAAATTCCCTTTTGTTTTCATTGACTATTTTAATCCATATGTCTAGCCTTTCTTTTGGCAATATATTTTCAGCATTTTCAGCCCATTCTATTACGCATACGCCATCCGAATAAAAATAATCTTCTGCTCCCAATAAATCTAACTCCTCTTCATCATTAAGCCTATATATGTCAAAGTGATAAAGAGGTAGTCTCCCTTCGTATTCATTTATAATAGTGAAAGTTGGGCTTGTAATATATGCTTTTACTCCAAGCCCTTTTCCAATAGCTTGAGTAAAAGTGGTTTTTCCTGCTCCTAAATCGCCATTAAGGCATATTATATCTTTCTTTTCAAGTAATGAGCCAAGTTTTTCTCCTAGTTTTTCCACTTCTTTTAAATTGTTGATCTCTATTATCATTTTATCATATCTCCAATAAAATATTATCAACTCATTATAGCAAAATATCTATATTTCTTCAAATCAAGTTCAATCGGGTAGGAGATAAATAATTAATTTATTTATCGACCTCCCACACCGCCGTACGTACCGTCCGGTATACGGCGGTTTCATAGTTTACACTCT